>DAHWEX010000294.1 GCA_027326205.1 Actinomycetota bacterium | reverse complement strand
CAAGCTGGACGGCCGCCGGCCCGTCGGGTTCCGGCGCCGGCCCGGCCGGCGGTTCGGTGACGAGAGCGACCGGCCGCCCGGCGGCGGGGGCGGCGGCCGCGGCGCCAGCGGCCGACCCGGGCGCCGCCTCCCCGGCACCGGAGCCGAGGTAGGCCTCGAGGACCTTCGGGTCGGTCTGGACCTCGGCCGGCGCGCCGGCGGCGATCACCTGGCCGGCGTCGAGGACCACGATGTGATGGCAGAGGTTCATGATGAACCCCATGTCGTGCTCGACCACCAGGATGGCGATGCCGGTGGCGGCCAGCCCGCGCAGCAGTTCGGCGAACGTCTCGGTCTCCGCCGCCGACAGGCCCGAGGAGGGCTCGTCGAGCAGCAGCACCCGCGGCTGGGTGGCCAGCGCGCGGGCCACCTCCACGAGCCGGGCGGTGCCGGTCGGCAGCAGCTCCGCCCGGGTGTCCGCCACCACCTGCAGGCCGAGGTGCTCGATGATCGTGTCGGCGATGACGTCGGGACGACCCGCCCCGGTGCGCGCCCAGCGCCTGCGGTGCAGTTCGGCCGCCACCCGGATGTTGTCCCGCACGGACAGCGACCCGAACACCTCAAGCCGCTGGAAGGTGCGGGCGAGGCCGAGCCGGGCGAACTGGTGCGGCCTGGCCCCGGTCACGTCCTTGCCGTCGACGATGATCCGCCCCTGGTTGGGTTCCTGCATGCCGGTGGCGACGTTGAACAGCGTCGTCTTGCCCGCGCCGTTCGGCCCGATGAGGCCGATGATCTGGCCGTCCTGCAGGTCGAGTGACACCTTGTTGACGGCGTGCAGGCCGCCGAAGCGGACGCTGATGTCCCGCAGTTCGACCGCGGGCCGGTCGGTGCTGACCCGCGCCGCCGGCGAGGGCAGCCGGGTCAGCTCGCGCACCGCGGACAGGCCGGTCGCCGCCCCGGTGCGCTCCGGCACGGGCTGGCCGCGCCGCAGCCACCTGCGCAGCCTCACGACGTACTGGACGTGGTGCTCCCAGATGCCCTCCGGGTTCTGGCCGATGCCGATGCCGATCAGGCCGGGGCCGAGGTTGGCGAACCAGGTGAGGAAGGTGTTGTCGGGGAACGCCTGGTTGAACCAGCCGAACTGCACGAGGAGGATCGCGCCGACCACGGCGCCGCCGACCACCGACGCGCCGCCCACCACCAGCAGGAGCAGGTAGGGAAGGCCCAGGGAGAGCTGGAAGTCGGTGGTGCCGACCGAGGTGTAGTAGATCGCGAACAGGCCGCCCGCCAGCCCGGCGATCGCGGCGGAGAACATGAACACGCCCAGCTTGGTCAGCGTGAGGTTCATGCCGAGCATCGAGGCGGCGTCGGGGCTGTCCCGCAGCGCGACGAGCCGCCGCCCGAAGCTGCGCCGCTGCACCAGGATGACGATCAGGCCGACGGCGCCGAACAGGATCGCCGCGAAGATCAGGAACCCGGCGTCCTGCACGAACGAGATCCCGAGGAAGTGGAACGGGTTCTCCACCTGCAGGCCGAACACCGACAGGGGCGCCACCGCCCGGCTGCCGTTGCCGAACACGCCCGGCTGGTCGAAGAACAGGAACTCGGCCAGGCGGGCGAATGCCATCGTCGCCAGCGCCAGGTAGATGCCCTGCAGCCGGATCGCGGGGCCGGCCATGATCATGCCGATGGGCACCGCGAACGCGGCCGCTACGAGCAGGCTGAGCACGTTGCCGTTGAAGCCCCATTCCACCATGGCGAACGCGCCGCAGCCGACCAGGGTGATCTGCGCCAGGCTGATCTGGTTGGCCCAGCCGGTCAGCGGCACGAGCGACAGCAGGACGAACGCGGACAGCACGATGAGCGTGACCTCGCGCACGTTGGGCCGGCTGAGGGTGGCGGCGCAGACGAACGCGATCACGATGAGGAAGGCGAAGCCGATCAGCGCGTTGCGGGTCGAGGGGATGCGGTCGGCGACCCGCCGCGGCTTGGGGCGGCCCTTGATCCGCGCGTCCTTGACGAACAGCACCGCGATGAAGAGCAGCGCGGCCGGGATGGCCTGCGGCGCCGACGTCCAGCGGCCGCTCCAGTTGAGGAAGTTCTCCTGGAAGGACAGCGTCAGGCCGATGATCAGGCCGCCGACGTAGGCCATGGGCAGGCTGCGCAGCCGGGCGATGATGGCCGCCGCGAACGCGTCGACGATGAACAGGGTCAGCGTCGAGGGGTCGAGCGCGCTCAGTTCCTCGGCCAGGAAGATGCCGGCCAGCGCGGCCATCGACGACCCGAGCGCCCACGCGGTCATGGTGGCCGCGGCCGGCCGCGCGCCGTTCAGCACGGTCAGGTCGCGGTTGTCGACGACCGCCCGCATGCTGATCCCCAGCCGCGTGTGGTAGAGCAGGAAGCGGAGCAGCAGGCCGACGGCGATGCCGGTGGCGATGGTGACGACCCGGTAGTACGGCAGGAACGTGCCGCCGATGCTGAAGCCGCTGCTGCCGAAGAACGCGGGGATGACGCGCTGCGTGCTGCTGTTGGGGTTCCAGACCGACCCGGCGAGCCCCATCAGGCCGAGCATCAGGCCGATCGTCACCACCAACTGGGCGACGATCGGGGAGTCGGTGAGGAACCGCATGATCGCCCGCTCGATGAGAATTCCCATGAGGGGCGCGACGACCAGCACGGTCAGCAGGATGCCGACGATGGCGGGCAGACCGATGTCGACCCGGAACTCCCAGTACACGAAGGCCAGGAACATGCCGATGGCACCCTGGGCGAAGTTGAAGACCCCGGAGGTCGCGTAGGTGACGACCAGGCCCTGCGCGGCGACGCCGTAGATGGAGCCGAGCGCGACCCCGGTGATCAGGAACCCGAGGATCGTGCTCCCCGTCACGGGCAGCCCGCTCCACGACTCCCCGACGATGACGGCGACAATGGCCGCGACCACGACCGCGCCCGCGATGGTGCGGGTGCGCTCACGGGAAAGCGCCTGCCGGATATCAGTCATCTTTAACCAACTCCTCAGCTGGCTTGCCCGCCACCATTGGCGTCCTTGTCGTAAATATGTACCGACCGGTTGGTCCTAAGAATGCGCTCCACACGGGTTTGGCGTCAACCGCTGGAACCTCACAGGTTGAGAAAAGTGCACTCACATGGGGCTCCAACGCGGGGCGTTGACAGGAGCCCGGTTTCCGATAAAACTGACCGTTCAGAACAAAACAGCAACTATGGAGGTATCCGGCAAACCATGCCTAGCGTGCAGTCAAGCGGCGCGTCCGCCGGCTCCCCGGGAGCCGACGGCGTGCTCATCGTGGGCGGCGGCCAGGCCGCGGTGAACCTGGCCAGCTCGCTGCGCGAGCTCGGCTGGCAGGCGGCGGTCACCATCGTGAGCGAGGAGGCCTACGCTCCCTACCAGCGGCCGCCGCTGTCCAAGGCATTCTTGTCGGGAAACGCCGAGGCCACAACGCTTGAGTCCCGCTCGGCGGAACGCTACGAAAGCGACCGGATCACGGTGCTGACCGGGCACCGGGTCACCGACGTGCGGGCCGCCGCCCCGGGCCGGCCGGGGGTCGCGGTCACCGAGGCCGGCGGCCGCCTCGAGTTCGGCCACCTCGCGCTGGCCACCGGGGCACGGCCGCGCCGCCTGACGGCGCCCGGGGCCGGCCTGGCCGGAATCTGCTACCTGCGTGACCTCGGGCACGCGCTCGAACTGCGGGAACGGCTGTCCGCCGCGCAGCGGGTGCTCGTCGTGGGCGGCGGCTTCATCGGGCTCGAGGCGGCCGCCGCCGCCACCGCCAAGGGCAAGGCCGTCACGGTGGTAGAGGCGGCGGACCGGCTCATCGGGCGCGTGGTCGCGCCGGTGATCTCCGGCTTCTACGCCGCCGCCCACCGGCGCCGCGGCGTGCGCGTCCTGCTCGGCACCGCCGTGTCGCGGTTCGAGGGCACGGGGCCAGCCGACACGGGCGGGACCGTGACGGGCGCGCACCTGACGGACGGCGGCTTCGTCCCCGCTGACCTCGTGATCATCGGCATCGGCGCCGAGCCCCGCACCGAGCTGGCGGAGCGGCTCGGGCTCGCCTGCGCGGGCGGCATCGTGGTCGACGGCTTCGCGCGGACCAGCGATCCCGCGATCGTCGCGGCGGGCGACTGCGCGGTCACCCCGCACCCCGCGGCCGCCGACGGCGCCCTGGTCCGGTTCGAGTCCTACGGGCACGCGATGGACCACGCCAAGGTCGCCGCGGCCACGCTGGCCGGGGTGCCGGCCCGCTACGAGGCGGTGCCGTGGTTCTGGTCGGACCAGGGGCCGCTCAAGCTGCAGATCGCGGGGTTGTCCGGCGGGTTCGACCAGGCGGTGCTGCGCGGCGACCCCGGCCAGGAGCGGTTCTCGGTGCTCTACTACCGGGACGGCCGTCTCCTGGCGGTGCACGCGGTCAACTCCCCGCGTGACTACCTGACGGTCCGCCGCGTGCTCGCCGCCGGGCAGCAGATACCGCCGGAGGCCGCCGCCGATGCCGGCCAGCCGCTGCAGCCGGCCTGATCGGGCGGGCCGGGGCGGCTAACGCCGGCCCGGCGCCAGGGAGGGCGCGGCGGGCCAGGGCCCAGCCGCGCCCGTTCTTCTTGCGCTTCTTCTGTTCTTTCGCTCTTCCCCGGTTACCGGGCACCGTTCGCGACGATCGAGATCGCCTGGGTGGGGCAGCCGTCGGCGGCGGCCTCGATCGCGTCGTCCGGGTCGCCCGCCGGGTCGATGACGATCGCGATCGTCTCGTCATCCTGGCCGAACGTGTTCGGGGCGTACCAGCAGCACTGCCCCGATCCCATGCACAGGCTCCGGTCGATCCGTATCTCGCGGTGAGTGGTCGTGGCCATGGAGACTCCTTTCTTTTTGCCCTGGTGACGTGGTTTCCGAGTCGAGCTACGTCAAAAAGAAAGGAGTTTAGGAGTCTCGCACGGTGAAGTCGAGGTGCAGGGTGTTGATGCCGTGGAACATGTGCGTCTTCATGTAGTCGAAGTGACGGTTTCCCGCGGGGCCGTGCGCCGCCTCGTTGATGCGGATGCTTGTGGTGCGGTCCAGCAGCCGCTCGATCGTGATCCGGGTCTCCGACCGGGCCAGCGGGGCGCCGGGGCAGGTGTGGACGCCGTGGCCGAAGGCGATATGGCGGCGCACGTTCTCCCGGGTCGCCCGGAACTCGGCCGGGCACTCGAACTGGCGCGGGTCGCGGTTCGCTGCCCCGTTGGACAGGAAGACCTGGGTGCCGGCCGGGATGGGCACCCCGCCGAGCTCGGTGGCCTTGACCGCCAGCCGGTACTCGCCGAGGATCGGGCCCTCGGTGCGCAGCACCTCCTCGACGAACCGGGGCACCAGGTCCCGGTTGGCCCGCAGCCGCGCCTGGGTCCCGGGCTCCTCGGCGATGCGCCGCAGCGCGGTCGCGATCAGCCGCACGGTGGTCTCCTGCCCGGCCGCGAACAGGTTGGACGCGATCCGGGCGACCTCGATCGGCTCCGGCTGGCTGCCGTCTGGGAACAGCGCCTGGGCCATGCCGGTCAGCACGTCGTTCAGCGGCCGCGCCCGCCGCTCGGCGATCTTCTCCGAGAAGTAGTCGTAGAAGACCTCAAGCGTGTTGTGCCCGCTGGTGGCCGGGGCGGGCGTGTGGCCGGAGACGACGCCGGGCCTGCTGCCCGGCATCTGGCTCAGGCCGCGGCGGGCCAGCAGCGTCGCGTGGTCTTCCTCCGGCACCCCGAGCAGGTCGGCGATCACCAGCAGGGTGTACGGCGCCGCGTAGTCGGCCATCAGCTCGGCCGTGCCCAGCGGCAGGATGTAGTCGAGCTGGCGGTCGGTGAGCCGCCAGATGAACTCCTCGTTCTCCTTCAGCCGCTTCGGGGTGATCAGCCCCATCAGCAGCGCCCGCTGGGCGGTGTGGACGGGCGGGTCGGCGGTGACGATCTGGTCGTTCTGCGGCAGGTACGCGCGGTGCGCGTTGACGAACTCGGTGATGTCGTCGCCGTCAGGGCGTGACGGGAGCAGCGCCCACGGGTCTGGTCCGGCGATGAGCGTGGCCGAGGAGAAAACGTCGGGGCTGCGCAGCACCGTGATCGCTTCCTCGTGCCCGGTCACCATGACCACCCCGTGGTGCGGCTCCCGGTAGACCGGGCGGTGCGCGGCCAGGTAGTCGAGGTGCCGGTAGGGGTCGGGCGCGAGCGACGGGTCGGTGTAGTCGATGCCGTCGATGTCCAGGTCCACGTCAGTGCTCCTGATCTTTCTGAAGGGTGGGGGGTGGGGGCGGGGGCCGGCGCCAGCGGGGGCGGGGTCAGAGCACGCGGGCGTCGACCGACGGCCGGATCACCAGCTGCGAGATGTTCACCCGGGGCGGCAGGCTGACCGCGAAGACGATCGCGGCGGCGACGTCCTCCGGCTGCATGGCGCCCTCCTTCTCGACGTGGTTCCTGGTGAACTCGCGCACCCGGTCGTCCTTGATGTGCTCGTGGATCTCGGTCGCGGTCGCGCCCGGCTCGATGATGCAGACCCGGATGCCGGCCAGGGTCACCTCCGCCCGCAGCGACTCGTTGAACGCGGTCAGCGCGAACTTGCTGGCCGCGTAGGGGCCGAAGGTCGCGCCGACCGCGCGCCGCCCCGCGGTCGAGGAGACGTTGACGATGTCACCGCCGCCCGTCTTGAGCGCCGGGATCGCCGCCCGCGCGGTGTAGAAGGCGGCCCAGAAGTTGAGCTCGAACACGTGGCGCCAGTCGCCGGTGTCGCCGTTCTCGACCTTGCCGACCTGGGTCATGCCGGCCGCGTTGACGAGGATGTCGAGGCCGCCGAAGTGGCCGATCGCGTCCTGCACCGCCCGGGAGGCCGCGGCCTCGTCGGTGACATCGGCCGCGCGGGCGAGCGCCTGGCCGCCGCCCGCCTCGATCTTGGCCGCCAGGTCGGCCAGCCGGTCGGCCCGGCGGGCGACCAGCGCCACCCGCGCTCCGGCTTCGGCGAGGGCGACCGCGGCGCTCCGGCCGATGCCTGACGAGGCACCAGTGACCAGGGCCGTCTTTCCGGTGAGGATGCCGCTCACGGCGCCTACCCGCGCAGGTGGGACATGTAGTGGCCCACGCAGTCCATCAGGTCGCTCGGCACGTAGTAGCCGGACTCGTCGTTGATCGCCGCCCAGTTCGCCGCCACGTCGTCGATCGTGGCCCCGGTCAGGCCGGGCTGCAGGTAGCCGTCGTTGACCGCGACGAACAGGCGGGCGAAGCGGCCGCCGCCGGCCAGGTAGGTCTCGCCGCTGACCGGGCAGGACTCGTGGGCCAGGTAGGCGACCATGGGGGCGACGTTGGCCGGGTCCATGGCCGGCACCGACTCCGCCGCCCGCGCGGCCTGCTCCTGCTCTTCGTCGGTGCGGCCGGATATCCGGGTCATCGCGTTGGGCGCGATGCAGTTGACGTTGATGTTGGCGTCTTTCCGGCTCACGGTCAGGCTCTTGGCCATGCCGATCATGGACGCCTTGGCGATCGCGTAGCCGATGTTGTCCGGCAGGCCGAACATGCCGATCGAGGTGGTGAGGATGGCCCGGCCGTAGTTCTTCTCCAGGAAGTGCGGCCAGGCCGCGTGCAGGGTGTTGAACGACCCTTGGACGTGCACCTTGTAGTGGGCGTCGATGGTCTCGATCGTCGCCTCGGGCAGCGACCCCCACACCATGTTCCCGGCGTTGTTGACCACGATGTCGATGCCGCCGAAGTGCTCCAGCGCGGTGTCGATGACCGACTTGCCGCCCTCGACGGTGGACACGTCGGCGTAGTTGGCGACCGCCGCTCCCCCGGCCGCCTCGATCTGCTTGACCACCTCGTCGGCCGGGGCGACGTCGCCGCCGGTGCCGAGGGTGGACGCGCCCAGGTCGTTGACCACGACCTTCGCGCCGAGCTCGCCGAGCAGCAGCGCGTAGGCGCGGCCGATCCCCCGGCCCGCGCCGGTCACCGCCGCGACGCGGCCGTCGAGCCGCAGTCCGTTCGTCATGACACTCCTCTGTGTTAGGCGAAGAAGCCTTCGTAACCGCTGCCGGCCGCCTTGGCCATGAACTCGTCGAGCTTCGGCCTGCCGCCCGGGTTGAGCAGGTACGCCTTCGGCTTGCCGGGGGTATTGGCGCCGTAGTACTGGCCCCGCTTCTGGAACGGGGAGTAGGCCTCGAGCTGGGCGATCATGTCCATCCAGGCCTGCTCGTCCGCCTTCGGCACCTCGATGCGCCGCCGCCCGCGGGCGCCGGCGTGGTCGATGAGGTCCTGGACGAAGTTGACCTGGAGCTCGCCGTAGCGGGGGTTGTTGCCCGCGGCGCCGTGCGGGCCGCCGGGGAAGAAGAAGTTCGGGAAACCGCGGGTCATGATGCCGAGGTAGGTCAGCGGGCCGTCGGCCCAGTAGTCGGCCAGGCGCAGGCCGTCCGCGCCGACGACGCCCATCCGCAGCATGGCGCCGCTGCCGAAGTCGAAGCCGGTCGCCCAGATGATGACGTCGAACTCGCGCAGCCGGTCCGACGTCTCGATGCCGGTCTCGGTGACCTTGACGATCGGCGTCTCGCGCAGCGAGACCAGCTCCACGTTGGGCTTGTTGTACATCTCGTAGTAGCCGGTGACGTACGGCGGCCGCAGGCCGATGTAGAGGTGGTCGGTGGGGATCAGCTTCTCGGCGGTGGCCGGGTCCCTGACGATCCCCCTGATCTTCCCGGCCATGAAGGCGCACCAGTCTTTGTTGGCCTCCGGGTTGACGACGAGGTCGTCGTAGTTCGCGCTGATCTTCGCGAACCCGGGGCTGTTCCAGACCGCCTCGAAGAACTCCTGCCGCTGCCGCGGGGTGTCCTCGGTCCACTTCTTCCCGGCCGGCTGGTGCAGGAAGCCGCCGACCGAGGCGTCGAGCCGCGCCTTGATCGACGCGAAGTTCGCCTTGAGGTAGGCCTGCTGCGCGGCCGAGATGGGGTGGTTGTTGAGCGGCGTCGCCCAGGTGGCGCTGCGCTGGTACATCGTCAGCGAGGCGACCTCGTCCGCGATCGCCGGGGCGATCTGGACGCCGGTCGAGCCGGTGCCGATGACGGCCACGCGCTTGCCCCGCAAGTCCACCGGCTCCCTGGGCCAGCGCACCGGGTGGTAGGCCTCCCCCCGGAAGTCCTCACGGCCTGGCACGTCGGGGTACTGCGGCACCGACAGCACGCCCGTGGTGGCGATCAGGTACCGCGAGCGGACCTGGAACCCGTCCTCGGTGCCCGTCGCCCACTCCCCGGCCGCTTCATCCCACACCGCCGAGGTGACCTTGCTGTCCAGGCGGATGTGGCGGCGCAGGTCGAACTTGTCGACCACGTAGTTCAGGTACCGCTCGGTCTCCGGTTGCGGGGCGAACTCCTGCGACCAGTCCCACTCCTGCCACAGCTCCGCGGAGAACAGGTAGCCGTAGGTGTAGCTTTCCGAGTCGAACCGGCACCCCGGGTAGCGATTCCAGAACCAGGTGCCGCCGACGCCCGCGCCCTGCTCGAGCAGTTGCACGGACAGACCCGCCTGGACGGCCCGGTAGAGCTGGTTGATGCCCAGGATTCCGGCGCCGACGATGACCACGTCGGCCCGCCGCCCGGTCCGCTGCGCTGGCACTGCCAATGGAGTCCCCTATGACATATCGATTGACCAGTCGGTCTAATATCTCCCGGCGAGCCGGAACACGGGTCGAGCAGATCAGAGTTAATAGTATAATTATGTAACGCTTACTCGCAAGTGTCGGCTTCAGTGCGCTTCAGGGGCGGGTGCTTCCTCGTGCGGGAATCCGGTCAGGCCGGGGTCGAGTTCCAGGCCGAAGGTCCTGAAGGCCATCGCCAGCAGGTCGTAGCACCCGACGGTGAACACCAGGTCCATCAGCTGCTTGCGGTCGAGGTGCTCACTCAGCTGCTTCCAGGTCTCGTCGCTGACGTAGCGGTCGGCCGCGATCTCGTCCACCGACCGGAGCAGGGCCGCGTCGCGCGGTCCCCACACCGGGGAGTCGGGGCCCGCCATGATCGCGTCGATCTCCTCTTCCGGGAGGCCGATTCTCCTGGCCATGCGGACGTGCTGGGCCCATTCGTACTCGGCCCGCCGCAGCCAGGCGATCCGTATCGTCGCCAGCTCCCGGTCCCGCGCGGACAGGGTCGAGCGGAACACATGGTTGTTGAAGGCGAAGAACGCGCTGGCCAGGTCGGGATGCTGGACGAAGGTGCCGAGGATGTGGGAGGCCGGGCGCTCCTTCAGCGGCTCCCCCGGCTTGCGGGTGCTCTGCGGATGCCGCAGGCTCGCGGCCGCGGCATCCGCCTGCGCGTCCCAGTCGGCGGTCGGCCTCGGCGGGATCCGTGGCTCGCTCATACGGCCACCTCGCTGGCGCTCGGAGTCCGCCTTCGCGGACGCACTGTGCTTGTCGGTTCGCTCGCAAGCTCGCTCAATGGCGTCCCTTCGTCGCGACGTCAGCCAGATTTTTTACTGACCGTTCGGCACAAAAAGTATTGACCTGAGGCAATGCCAGAGTCAAGGTGTGAATGCTGCGGGATCGACAACCTTAAACGGAGGATCATGGGAAAGCTGGACGGAAAGGTCGCCGTCGTCACCGGTGCGGGGTCCGGCATGGGCCGGGCATCGGCGCTGCTGTTCGCGGAGGAAGGCGCCAAAGTCGTGTGCGCCGACCTCAGCGGGCAGGAGGAGGCCGCCGCGAAGGAGATCGGCCCGGCCGCGATCGCGGTGCGCGCCGACGTCTCCAACGCAGCGGACGTCAAGGCCATGTTCGCCGCGGCGGTAGCGGCGTTCGGCCGCCTCGACGTGGTGTTCAACAACGCGGGCTGGAACGCGCCGCACCACCCGCTCGACGAGACCGACGACGACCTGTTCGACCGCCTGGTGGCGGTGAACCTGCGCGGCGTTTTCCTCGGCATCAAGTACGCGGTCCCCGCCCTGCGGGCCGCGGGCGGCGGCTCGATCGTCAACACCGCGTCGGCCACCGGACTGGTCGGCCGCAAGGGCATCGCCGCCTACGGCGCCACCAAGGGCGGGGTGGTCTCGCTGACCATGGGGGCGGCCCTCGACTTCGCCGCCGACAACATCCGGGTGAACTGCATCTGCCCCGGCATGATCTACACCGGCCGGGGCGGCGCGCCCGCGGACAACTCGGCCCCGGTGCCGGACAGGACGATGCCGGTCCCGATGGCCCGGTACGGGACCCCGCGGGAGATCGCCACCGCCGCCGTGTTCCTCGCCAGCGACGACTCCTCGTACATGACGGGCGTCGCGCTGCCGGTGGACGGCGGCTACGTGGCCGAGTGAACCCTTACGGGGCGGCGTAGCCGCCGTCTACCACGATCGCCGAGCCGGTGGTCCAGCGCGACGCGTCGCTGGCCAGGTAGGAGTAGGCGCCGACCAGGTCGCTTGCCGTGCCGAGGCCGAGCGGGTGCTTGGCCGCGATCGCGTCGACCGCCGCGGCGGGCAGGTCGGCGTGCATCCCGGACAGGAAGGTGCCCGGGCAGACGCAGTTGACCCGGATACCGTCGCGGGCGTACTCCACCGCGGCCACCTTCGCCAACTGGATCACCCCGGCCTTGGTCACGCAGTAGGGCGAGGAGTGCGACCAGGCGGTGAGGCCGGCCACCGACGCGGTGAGGATGATCGACCCGGACCCCTGGGCCCGCATCACCGGGACGGCCGCCCGGATGCCGTTGACCGGCCCGAGCACGTTGACGCGGTAGGCGCGCTCCCAGTCCGCGGTGGCCAGGTTGTGGATCCGGCCGTTGGGCGAGAGCACCCCGGCGTTGCTGA
This sequence comes from Actinomycetota bacterium, assembly GCA_027326205.1. GTDB lineage: Bacteria > Actinomycetota > Actinomycetes > Streptosporangiales > Streptosporangiaceae > Trebonia. Next base: position 1,109 of record DAHWEX010000294.1, on the reverse strand, counting down.
TCAGCACGTCGAGACGGCCGAAGCGGCCGACCGCCCGCTTGACGACGTCTTCGACCGCGGCGAAGTCGCTGACGTCGGCCTGCACGGTGACCACTTCCCCGGCGCTTCCGGCGAGGCCGTCGCGGGCCTGCCGCAGCGCGTCCTCGCTCACGTCGCTGAGCACCAGGTCGGTGCCGGGCTCGGCCGCCAGCTGCCGGGACAGGGCGGTGCCGAGCGTACCGCCGGCCCCGAGAATGACGACGACCCGCCGCGTGCTTCCCATCACAGATTCCCTTTCTGGCGCCCGATGGCGTTGACCTTCCCGCGGCGGCTAGTCAGCCAGCGGCGAGTCGAGGCCGGCCGCGAACGGTTCCCAGCCTTCGGCGCTGTCGATGTCGTTCCAGGCGCGGCGCATCTTCATCAGCAGGTAGACGAGCGCGTGCGCCTCGCGGCCGGTCAGGCCGAGGTCACGGAAGAACTCCGCGTTCAGCAGGTTGATCGCCTTGCCGGTGAGCGCCCGGCCGGCCGGCGTCATCTGGGCGATGGTGACGCGCCGGTCGGTGGGGTGCGGCATGCGCTCGATCAGGCCCTGCTTCTCCAGCCGGTCCACCAGGCTGGTGATGCTGGTCTGGTGGATCTGCAGCTGCTTGCCGAGCTGGCTGAGCGGCAGCGCGTCGGTGTGGAAGTACAGCCGGACCAGCAGCTCGTAGCGGGCGAAGGTGAGGTCGACCGGTGCCAGGATCTGATCGGCCCGCCTGGTCATCATCTGGTGGACGCGCATCAGCGAGGTCACCGCGGTGCAGCCGGCGGCGCAGTCCTCCCAGCCGCTGGCATTCCAGAGGCGGTAAGCCTCGAGGATCGGGTCCCTGTCGACGTTCTGAGCCACGCCGGCCTTTCCATGGATGGCTGACTATCGGATATAGGACTACTGTATCGCGCCTCGTCAGACGGGGGGCTCCGCGCGGCGCAGCGAGCGGAGCGAGCGAGCACGGGCGCGGTTCAGGCGAGCCCGTGGGGTCCCGGAAGCGAAGCGTGAGGGACTCCACGCGGTGAAGCCTGAAGATACGGCGGGAGGCGGCGCGGGCAGGGGGGTCTGGGGGGATTGGTTTTTATCCCCCCAGGAAACACAG
>DAHWEX010000238.1 GCA_027326205.1 Actinomycetota bacterium | reverse complement strand
TACTCGGACCCCGCCAACCGGTCCCTGCTTGAGAACCGCTGGCGGACCGAGGTGCTCGCGCAGATGGTGAACGACGGGTACATCACCGCGGCGCAGGCGGCCTCGGAGACGTTCCCCACGATGCTGACCGATCAGACCGGCGCCGCGGCGAACGTGGGCATCAGCTCCAACAACAGCGACCCGTGGGCCCCGTACATCCTGACCCAGGTGGAGAACGAGCTCACCGGCTTCGACGGCTTCTCGCAGTCCGAACTCGAGACGGGCGGCCTCAAGATCGTCACGACGATCAGCCGCCCGATGGAAGTCGCGATGTACAAGGCGGTCAACGAGAACCTGAGCTCGGCGTCGATCGTCAGCGTGGGAGCGCAGGTAACTTCGCTTCCCTCGTGGGCGCTGGTCGGCGCCGAACTGCAGGATCCGAAGACCGGCGAGATCATCGCGGAGTACCCGGGCAAGGGCCAGGGAATGACGGCGGCGGCATGCGCGAAGGCGGACTGCGACGTCAACACGGCCGCCTACGCCAGGGAGCAGGTCGGATCGTCTTTCAAGCCCTACGTGCTCTCCGCCGCGGTGAAGGAGGGGATGAGCGTCCAGTCCAGCGTTATGGACACGAGTCCGTACGTGTGCGTCGCGCCGGACCAGTCGTCCGCGTATTCGGTGCCGATCAACGCCGGAGAGTACCTGGTGGACAAGCAGGCCAACAACTGCGTGGCCCAGGGTCTCACGGGTAGCGCGCCGGTCGAGAACGACGGCGGCGAACATATCGGCAAGCAGGTCGGGCAGGAGAGCACGGGCGTCAACAAGGGTGCCACTTGGTGGTCCGACAACGTGCAGGGTGCGCTGGCCGCGTCCTCGAACACCGGCTTCACCGACCTCACGCACAGGGTCGGCACCACACAGGTCATCAATACAGCGGAGCAGTTCGGCGTGGACGGGAGCGCCACTGGCGCGGACTTCGCCCGCTTCCAGGGCGGGGTCGGTATTGCCCTCGGCGAGCCCGCGCTCACGGTCCAGGAGCAGGACACGATGCTCGCGACCATCGCCGACAACGGCGAGTACCACCAGTCGCACTTGATCAAGTACTGGCAGCAGTCCGGTGCCAGCTCCGCCGAGCAGTCGCCCAAGGTCCAGACATCATCCATCCTGAACGCGCAGCAGGCCGGGGACGTGCAGTACGCGATGGAGGCGACGACCTTCTCCGGCGGCACCGCGTACCCGAGCGTCACCTACGGTCTCAACACCGCCGGCATGGTCATCAGCAAGACCGGAACGACCAGCAGCTACAAGTCCGGCTTCTTCATCGGCGCGACCACGCAGTACGCGCTGGTGGTTGGCATGTTCACTAAGGACCCCAACTCCGCGGACAACCTCGCCGAGCTGGGCGGCGGCGGTTTCGGTGGTTACTGGCCGGCGAAGATCTGGAACACCTTCGCCCAGTCGGAGTTCTCCCAGTCGCCGCAGCTCTTCACGACCACCCCGGATACTACGGGCCAGTCGGCCTGGAACCTGCTCGGCCCCGTGCCGAAGGCCAAGCCCGTCTGCTCCAAGACGGTTCACGGCCAGAAGGTCCCGATCGCCGGCCAGGGCTGCCCGACGCCGACCCCGACCCCGACGCCGACCTGCACGGTGCAGCAGAACCAGAACGGCAACTACACCTGCACGCCGGGCAACGGTAACGGGAACGGCAACGGTAACGGGAACGGGAACGGTAACGGCAACGGGAACGGCAACGGGAACGGCAACGGCAACGGCAACGGCAACGGCAACGGTGCCAACGCGACGGCGACCCCGACCGCGACGCCCACCTGCCAGTACGACCAGGCGACGGGACAGTTCGACATCTGTACCGGCACCACGACCCCCGGCAGCGTCAGCACGCCGGCGGCGGGCAGCACCAGTGCCCTCGGCGGGGTAGCGCTGCCCGGCACGCTGCTGCTGTCGGGGGCGCCGCTGCTGACCGAGGCGTCGCGTCGGCGCAGGCGCAAGCACCGCGCGCGCAAGGCAGAATAGTCCGCGATAGCAGGCTTTGCGTGACGCGTGACGGTGAACTTACGCGAGGGGGCGCGGCAGTGCGTAACAGGTACCCGGCTTTCGCCGGGGTGGGCATTGCCGCGTCCGCACTCGCCGCGCTGCTCGGCTACGCGCAGAAGCTCCCGTGCAGTTCCGGCGGGGCGTGGAACAACAACGTGAGCCAGTTCCGCGACTTCTGTTACACCGATATCTACCCGCTGTACTACACGGAGCAACTCGCGAACGGGAAGGTGCCCTACTACGGGCATCCGGTCGAGTACCCCGTCCTGATGGGCTGGATGATGGAGGCCGCCTCGTGGCTGGTCACCACGGGGCCCGCCTTCTACAACGTGACCGTCGTGCTGCTGGCGGTCTGCCTCCTGGTGGGGGTGGTCGCCACCGCGGCCGCGGCCGCCGGGGAAGGCGGCGGGGCGGGCACGCGGGCGGCGCTCATGGTGGCGCTGTCGCCAGGGCTCATCCTGGCCGCCTTCATCAACTGGGACCTGTTCGCCATGGCGCTCACCGCCTGCGGCCTGGCCGCCTGGGCGTTCCGGCGGCCGTGGCTGGCCGGCGCGCTGCTCGGCCTGGCCGCGGGGACGAAGTTCTACCCGCTGCTGTTCTTCGGCGCGCTGCTCGTGCTGTGCCTGCGCGCCGGGCGGCTGCGCGAGTTCTTCCGGGCACTCGGCGGCGGGCTGATCGCCTGGCTCGTGATCAACTTGCCGGTCGCGCTGACCGCGACCTCGGGCTGGGCCGAGTTCTACGCGTTCAGCCGCGACCGGGGGGCCGACTGGGGCTCGATCTGGTACCTCTTCGAAAACTACAACGTGACCGGGCTCGGGAACTCCTCGCTCGGCACGCTGAACTTCATGTCCTCCGCCGCCTACGCCGTCGCCTGCGTGGCGATCGCGGTCCTGGTCCTCGCCGCGCCGCGCCGGCCCCGGCTGCCCCAGGTCTGCTTCCTGCTGCTCGGCTCGTTCCTCATCCTGAACAAGGTGTGGTCACCGCAGTACGTGATCTGGCTGGTGCCGCTGGCCGTGCTCTGCCGGCCGCGGGTCTGGGCGTACATCCTGTGGCAACTCGCCGAGGTCGGTTACTTCGTCGGCATCTGGAGCTATTTCGTCAACATGTACGACCCGCCGCACGGCTTCACCACCGGCTGGTACTTCGTCACCCTCGTCGCGCGGCTGCTGACCCTCGCCCTGCTCATGTCCACCGTGGTCGCCGACATCCTGCGGCCCGAGCAGGACCGGGTGCGGGCCTCCGGGCGCAACGACGACCCGGCGGGCGGGGTCCTCGACGGCGCACCGGACCGGCTGTCCCTGCCCTGGCGGCATGTCGTCCGCCGGCCCGTCGAGGCGGCCGCGAGCTAGTCGGCGGTCCGCTCCCGGGTTAGCCGACGCGGTCGCGGAGCCAGGCGATGTCGCCGGCCAGGCCCGCCTCCGGGGTCTCGCACACCACCGGGGCGCCGGCGGCGCGGACGACGGCGAGCAGCGCCTCGGGGTCGATCGTGCCCGACTCGAAGTTCGCGTGCCGGTCCGCGCCGGAGTCGAACGCGTCGCGCGAGTTGTTGCAGTGCACGAGGTCGATCCGGCCGGTGACGGCCTTGACCCGGTCCACGGCGTCGGCCAGGTCGATGCCGGCGGAGTTGGCATGGCAGGTGTCCAGGCAGAAGCCGACCTCGCCGCCGCCGTCCGCCGCCGAGCCGATCCCTTCCCACAGCCGGGCGACCGCCTCAAGCTTGCGTGCCATCGCGCCGTCCCCGCCGGCCGTGTTCTCGATGAGCAACGGCAGGGGCCGCTCGATCTGCTCGACCGCCTTGACCCAGTTGGCCACGCCCACGGTGGGGTCGACGCCGGCGGTGACATGCCCGCCGTGCACGATGAGCCCCTGCGCGCCGATCGACGCCGCGGCCTTCAGGTGCTGGCCGAGCAGTTTCCTGCTCGGGATGCGGATCCGGTTGTTGGCGGACGCCACGTTGAGCACGTACGGCGCGTGGATGTAGACGTCCACGCCGGCCGCGGCGTAGGCGTCGCGGAGCGCTCCGGGGGCACCGCCCGGGATCACCGGGCCCTTCCAGCCCTGCGGGTCACCGAGGAAGAACTGCGCGATCTTCGCCCCGCACGCCACGGCGTCGTCCAGCGGGTGATCGGAGTGGAAGTGACCGCCAATACGCATCATGGCTACGAGCCTAGCCCGCATGCCCGGGAGATCGCCTGGCGTGCCCGGCAACCCGCTGCGTTGCGCTACCCGGTTGAGGACCGCGCCGTGCTATCCGGGTGGGAGCCGTGCGACCCGGTCAGGAGAAGCCGCCGTGGGCCAGGCCGAGGGCCAGGCCGACGAAGGCCGCGATGATGCCGGTGACGATGATGATCCGCTCCTCGCGGGTCGCCGACATCATCTGGGCGAGCAGGCCGACGAGCAGGCCCGCCAGCCCCGTGGCGGCCGTCACGATGGCCCAGCCGTGCAGGCCGCTCGGGCCCGACCGCAGGAACAGGCCGAGCGCGAACGAGAACAGCCCGATGATGAGAGTGAAGAGGCTCGCCGCGTTGAGCAGAGGGTGCGGCTGACCATCTGAGTTGAGGTTCAGGCGCGGGAAACGCCGTGCTCCGCCAGTCCTGATCGTGCCTGCCATGACGGCCCTCCCAGGGGACTCAATCGTCTCGGTTCTGTCTCCATGTTCCCCATTTGACCGCCCGGTGAACAGGGCCGCCTTGATTCTGGCTCTGAATGTCGTAGGGCCTGGGTATAGTTGGTGGCTGCGGATGGGGGACATCATTGGACCCCGTGCCTCCTGTCACGGAAAGACCGTGACCGCGTCAGTCCAGAGGAGGAGCGCGCATGCGCCACTACGAAATCATGATCATCCTCGACTCGAACCTCGAGGAGCGGACGGTCCAGCCGTCGCTCGAGGGGTTCCTCAAGGTCGTGACCACCGATGGCGGGAAGGTCGGCAAGCTCGACATCTGGGGGAAGCGCCGGCTTTCCTACCCGATCGACAAGAAGCCGGAAGGCATCTACGCCGTCGTCGACCTGACCGCGAACCCTGGAACCGTCCAGGAGCTCGACCGTCAGCTCAACCTCAACGAGGGCGTGCTGCGGACCAAGGTTCTGCGGCCCGAGCACCGCTAAACCAGCCCATCCATCAGTTCTGCTAGGACCGGGAGCGCCATCATGGCGGCAGGAGACACCCCCATCACGGTCGTCGGCAACCTTGTCGCCGACCCGGAACTCCGATTCACCTCGACCGGCCAGCCGGTCGCCACCTTCCGGATCGCCTCGACGCCGCGGGTCATGGACCGGCAGTCGAACGAGTGGAAGGACGGCGACAGCCTGTTCCTGTCCTGCAACGTGTGGCGGCAGGCGGCGGAGAACGTCGCCGAGTCGCTGCAGCGCGGGATGCGGGTCATCGTGACCGGGCGGCTGAAGCAGCGGAACTATGAGACCAGGGAAGGCGAGAAGCGGACCGTGTACGAGGTCGAGGTCGATGACGTCGGCCCGTCCCTGCGGAACGCTTCGGCCAAGGTCAACCGGGCCAGCCGCGGCAGCGGCGAAGGCGGCGGTTTCGGCGGCGGTAACCGGGGCGCCGGCAACGGCCAGAACTCCTCCTCCCCTTCCCCTTCCCCCTCCTCCCCGTCCTCGGGTGGCGGCAGCCGGAACGAGGACCCGTGGGCGTCCTCCGACTCCGGCGGCGGCTACTCCGACGAACCGCCGTTCTAGCAAGTAAGCAATAGCAACAAACCGACCATCCCCGCATCACGCGGGGCTCTCCTAAGGAGCACCACGATGGCGAAGCCTCCAATTCGCAAGCCTAAGAAGAAGGTCTGCGTCTTCTGCCAGGAGCGCATCGGCTACGTCGACTACAAGGACACCGGCCTGCTGCGCAAGTACATCTCCGACCGCGGCAAGATCCGCGCGCGCCGCGTTACCGGGAACTGCACCCGGCACCAGCGCGACGTCGCGACCGCGATCAAGAACGCGCGCGAGATGGCCCTGCTTCCGTACACCAGCACGGCTCGCTAGGGCAAGGGGGACAGACCAATGGCTCGCATGAAGCTGATCCTTACCCAGGAGGTCGACGGCCTCGGCGCCCCTGGCGACGTGGTGGACGTGGCCGCCGGCTACGGCCGTAACTACCTGATGCCCCGCGGGTTCGGGATCTCGTGGACGCGTGGCGGCGAGAAGCAGGTTGACCTGATCAAGCGGGCCCGCGCGGCCCGGGAGATCCGCACCCGCGAGGACGCGCAGGCGGTGGCCGGCCAGCTGCAGAAGCTGACCGTCCGGCTCAAGCGGCGCGCTGGCTCCAACGGCCGGCTGTTCGGCTCGGTCGGCGCGAACGACATCGCCGACGCGGTGCGCACGGCCGGCGGCCCGGAGATCGACCGCCGGAAGATCTTCGTTCCGGACCCGATCAAGGCCGCGGGCTCGTACAAGGTCCAGGTCCGGCTGCACCCCGAGGTGACCGCCTCCGTGGGCATCGAGGTCACCGGGGCTTAGGGCTTATCCACAGCCTAAGGTCATATTTATCCACAGCACTTTCCACAGGCAACAGGTTGTCCACAGGGAAGTGACTGTTTCCACAGTTGCCCAGCCGACGGGCGTCCTCCAGTTTTCAGGCTGAAGGACCGCCGTCGGCTGGGCCTGTGTATCTCTGCGCCCGCCGTGCCAGTTCCGGGTCGAGATCGCTGACCATCTGCCAGAGATCGGCCACCCGTGCGGTCAGCTCTGGTTGGAGCGCCCCGTGCTTCGCGTCGCGGACATCGCTCGCTAGCTGGTCAATTGCCGCCGCGATGCGGTCGATCTCGCCCCCAGTGCTCGAACACACAGGCGGATGATAGCCGGCTGAGGATCTTGGCCGCGGCTCGTTCGCTCGCCTGTGCTCGGGCTGCGGGTCACCCGGCTAGTTCCCGGCATGCCTGTGGAGAGGCGCGGGACCGGTTCGGAAACTGGGGAAAACTTTCGATCGAAGATGTGGTAAGCGCGCGTTTTCCACAGGCAACGCGATGCGCCCTGTGTATATCTCTGTGGATAAGTTCCGGCCAAAAAGTGACGACTTTTTGTCATGCACAGCAAGTGGACAAAGTCTCCGCACCTCAAGGCCTATGAGTTGCGGCAGGCGACGGAACCGTCCACAAGCTCGTCCACCGGTTACGCACAACCTTGCCACAGGTTCTCAACAAGTTATCCACAAGCTCGTGTTGGCAGCCTCGCCGAGGCGCGCCAGAATGAGAGCCCCCCGATGTCAGACCTGTTTGATAGAACGGTGTGGACGCGGGTGGGGGCGTTACGCGTGGGGAGGGAGGCATCTGGTGAGCGTTACCGAGCTACCGCAGCGCGGCGAGGAATTCGAGCGGATGCCACCGCACGACGTTGCGGCCGAGCAGTGCGTCCTGGGCGGCATGCTTCTGTCCAAGGACGCCATCTCCGACGTCATCGAGGTCATCCGGCCGACGGATCACTACCGCCCGGCTCACCAGCTCGTGCACGAGGCGATCCTCGACCTGTACGCACGGGGCGAGCCCGCCGACCCCATCACGGTCTCCAACGAGCTCACCCGGCGCGGTGAGCTGACCCGCATCGGCGGGGCCCCGTACCTGCACACCCTGATCGCCTCGGTGCCCACGGCGGCCAACGCCGGCTACTACGCGCGGATCGTCCGGGAGCGCGCCATCCTGCGGCGGCTGGTGGAGGCGGGCACGCGGATCGTCCAGCTGGGCTACGCGGGCGACAGCGACGCCGACGACCTGGTGGACCGGGCGCAGGCCGAGGTCTACGCGGTCACCGACCGCCGGATCGCCG
>DAHWEX010000211.1 GCA_027326205.1 Actinomycetota bacterium | reverse complement strand
CCGCGGCCGCGGCCGACGTCGCGCAGTGCACGGAGGTGACCGAGCCCTGCTCGGTGGTCAGCATCCGGCGGGTGAGGAACGGCCTGGCCAGGCTGGGCACGCGCCGCCAGATGTCGGAGGCGACCACGCCGGGATGCAGCGCGTACGCGTTGACGCCGGTGACCCGCCGCGCGAGTTCGCGGGTGAACAGCACGTTGCACAGCTTGGACGCCGCGTACTCCCGGTGCCCGGTGAAGGTCGCGGTGCGCCGCCGCGCCGCGTCGAAGTCGATGCCGGCCGCCGCGTAGTGCGCATCGCTCGACACGTTGACGATCCGCGGTCCCTGGCCGCTGTTCAGGAGGCGGTCAAGGAGCAGGTGGGTCAGCGCGAAGTGCCCGAGGTGGTTCACCCCGAAGTGCAGCTCGAACCCGTCGGCGGTGAGGCCGCGCTGCCCGCCCACGCCCGCGTTGTTGATCAGCACGTGCAGCGGCTCGCCGAGCGCGAGGAACGCGGCGGCGCAGGCGCGCACGGACGCCAGCGACGCCAGGTCGAGGTGCAGCAGGCGCACGCCGGCCGAGCCGGACTCGGCCGCGATCCGGGTCACCGCGGCCTCGCCGGCGGCGGGGGAGCGGGACGTGATGAACACGCGCCCGCCGTCCCGCGCCAGCGCCACGGCGGTCGCCAGTCCGATGCCGGTATTGGCGCCGGTGATGAGGAAGGTCCGCCCGGCGACGGGTGCGCCCGATGATGTCACGCGCTCAAGTTATCCGCCCGCCATCGCCCCCACAACGAGGAAGGGCTCGGCCCCCGAGGCGAGCGAAGCCGCCACGGCGGGCGGCAGCGGCTCGTCCGGCGGCTCGTTCGACAGGTCCTGCTCGCACGCGTAGAACCGGACGAACGCCCGGCGCCTTCCCGTGCCGCGGTCGCGGATCGTGCCGCCGAGGACGGGAAAGGCGAGCTCGAGGGCGTCGAGCAGCGCCCGTTGGGTCAGCTCGGCGCCTGGTACGGCCACGACCACCTCGCGGCCGGACTTGGCGAGGGCGCGCAGGTGCACGGGCAGCACGACCCTGACGTCGGTCACGGGAGGACCTGCACCTCGACGGACAGCACCGCGGGCAGGTCCCGCACGATCGGCGCCCACGTGTCCCCCGAGTCCGGCGAGGCGTACACCTGGCCGCCCGTCGTCCCGAAGTAGACCCCGGCCGACTCGAGCGTGTCGATGGACATCGCGTCCCGGTACACGTTGACGTAGCAGTCCCGCTGCGGCAGCCCCTCGGTCAGCGGCTCCCACTCGTTGCCGCCCGTCCGGGACCGGTAGACGCGCAGCGCGCCGTCCGGCGGGTAGTGCAGGCTGTCGCTGGTGATCGGCACGACGTACAGGGTCTCCGCCTCGTGCGGGTGCACGCCGATCGGGAAGCCGAAGTCGCTCGGCAGGTTCCCGCTGATCTCGTACCAGTTCTCCCCGGCGTCGTCGGAGCGCATCACGTCCCAGTGCTTCTGCATGAACAGCGTGTCCGGCTTGGCCGGGTGCGCCTCGACGTGGTGCACGCAGTGCCCGGCCTCCGCGTCGGGATCGGGGATGCCGTCCGACAGCAGCCCGCGGTTGATCACCCGCCAGGTCTCGCCGCCGTCGTCCGAGCGGAGCGTGCCGGCCGCCGAGATCGCCACGTAGATCCTCGGCTCCTGCAAGATGATCGTGTGCGGGCACAGCCCGCCCGCGCCCGGCTGCCAGGACGACCCGGTCGGGTGCGTGCGCAGCCCGGCCAGCTCGGTCCACGACGCGCCGCCGTCGGCCGACTTGAACAGGGCCGCGTCCTCCGCTCCCGCGTAGACGGTGTCCGGGTCGGTCGGCGACGGCTCCAGGTGCCAGACCCGCTTGAACTCCCACGGCCGGGGCGTCCCGTCGTACCACAGGTGCGTGCCCGGGTCCCCGCCCGCGTAGCTGAAGTCGTTGCCGGCCGGCTCCCAGGTGAGGCCGCCGTCGTCGGACCGCTGGATGAGCTGCCCGAACCAGCCGGTGTTCTGCGAGGCGTAGATCCGGCTGGGGTCCGCCGGCGATCCCTTGAGGTGGTACACCTCCCAGCCGCCGAAGTGCGGCCCGGTGACGGACCACTTCTCCCGCCTCTCGTCGGAGGTCAGGACGAACGCGCCCTTGCGCGTTCCGGCCAGTACTCGTACCTGCGTCATTCGCCCGCCTTCTTCCTTCCGCGCCGGCGCCCGTCGGGCGCCGGCGGTCTCTACCGCTCGAACCAAATCGCTGCCATCATGATAGGCTTTATTCGAATCTGCGTTCAAGCCATGGAAACGCCTGCCCAGATATGACCGCGCGCGCCCGCGGAAGTCATCGCGGACAACCGGCGGCGGGCGAGATAACGTGAAGCGACCCGACGCAGCCTCAACCCACGGGAGCTCACCCATGGCCGGTCAACCACCGGAACCGCCGTACCAGCCCGGCGGGCAGGATCCGGGCCTGACCCAGGGCCGTCCGGCCTGGGCGGCGCAGCCGCCCTCCTATACCCCGCCCGCCGGCTCCGGCACCGGCGGCGGGCAGGCGTACGCCGCCCCGGCGCCGTACGCCCCCCAGGACCAGGGTTACCTCGCGCAGGACCAGACCCAGACGAACCTGGGGCAGGGCGGCGGGCAGAACCAGGACTACCAGGATTACCAGGGCTACCAGCAGGCGTACCAGGGGTACGGCGCCCAGCAGGGCCAGGGCGCGGCCGCGCCCCCGTCGCAGTGGCAGGGGGCCCCCGGGGTGCGGCACGTCGGGGGCCGGGCGAGGGCGCAGCGCGAGAAGGGCTTCGTCGGCTCGCTCTTCGACTACAGCTTCACCTCGCTGATCACGCCGAAGGTGGTCAAGGGCCTCTACATCATGGCCACGGTGATGACGGCGTTCGGTCTGCTGGTCATCTACGGCCTCGGCCGCACGCTCGCCCATGGCAGCGTGAGCAGCGGGCTGATCGTGCTGGTGGTATTCGGCATCCCCTACGCCCTGCTGTCGCTCGGCGTGACCCGGCTGATCCTCGAGGCGGCCGACATCCTGTTCAAGATCCACGAGGAGCTGAAGGCGATCCGTCGCCAGGGCGAGAGCCAGGGCTGAGCGGCGGGTGCGGGGAAGATTTTCCGCACCCGTTCATCCACAGCCGCCAATGTCTGTCCACAGCCCGGACTCCGAGCGTACGCGGCCCGGCCGGCCCCGGCTGTCCACAGCGGGCCGCGGCCGGGGACGGGGTATTCCACAGCCCGGCCCTAGTTACGCACATGGCGATCCACAGGACCGCTGGAGTACGTTACCGGTCCCGGGGAAGTGGGGCCCGCAGCGGCCCGCCTCCTCACGGGGACAGGGGAAACACGATGGCAAGCCGGGCAGGACATCAGGTCATGACCAGAACCCCGATGCAGCCGCCGGCCGCCGAAACGACGGCCAGGCACTCACGTCACTTCCAGCTCATCGTTGACGTTCACTTGCTGCTGGTCAGCAACGAGAGCCTGCTGCTCGGCAGGCGCGCCAACACCGGCTACGGCGACGGCGCGTACGAGCCGCCGTCCGGCCGCCTAGCCGAACGCGAGACCCTGGTGGAGGCCGCGGTCGCGGTGGCGGCCGCCCAGGTGGGGATCGCGCTCGATCCCGGCCGGGTGACCCTGGCGCACGTGCTGCACGACGTGTCGGGCGCGGGCCGCATGGCGTTCTTCCTGACGGAGGACCTGCTCACCACGAGCGGCTGGGCGGGCCCGGCGAGCGCGCCCCATGGCAACTACAGCGACTTCGGCTGGTACCCGCTGACGGACCTCCCGGCGAACATGATCGACCGCGCCCGCGTCGCGGTCCGCAACTACGCGGCCGGCGCCCGCTTCTCGACCTACCCGGCCTTCGGCATGTAGCCGGAACCTCAAGGGCTTTCCGAACGGTTCGCGGCTGCGCGTGATCGCCCCATTGCGCTGGCAACGGCCCGGTTCGCGCGGTCGGCTTTTCCGCGTGGCGCCCCGGCGCCGGCCACCTGACCCGGAGCGCGAGTGCGTGCGGGTAGCCTCTGACGTGATGAGGCTGGTGAAGACCCACGGGTCACTCAATGAGATCTTCGCGCTCGACGCCACGCCGCGGACGTGGGCGTCCGACGGCGCGCTGCGCGAGTTCGTCCGGCGCGTGTGCGACCGCTCCGCGTGGACCGGGGGAAGCGACGGGATCTACCTGTACGACCCCAGCGGCGCGAACGCGCAGGCGTGGTTCTTCAACCCCGACGGGTCCTCGGCCGAGTTCTGCGGCAACGGCATGCGCGGGCTCGGGCGGCTCATCCTCGACCTGCGCGGCACCGACACCGAGGTCGTCCGCAGCGGCGGCCGCGATTACACGGTGCACCGCGCCCCGTCGACCCCCGAGGGCGTCCGCCAGGTCCTCCTCGAGCTTCCCCCGCTGCGCTTCGACGACGCCGGACTGCCCGCGCCGTTCGCCGGCTTCACGGCCGTGGCGGTGCCGAACCCGCACGTCATCGCCGTGGTGGCCGAGTACTCCGAGCCCCGCCTGATCGAGCTGGGAAAGCTAGCTGACCACGCGTTCGCGGAAGGCGCCAACGTCTCCTTCCTCCAGTCGCTCGACGACGCCGCAGGCGACGCCGCCGAGGTGTTCGTGCGCACCTTCGAGCGCGGCGCCGGGCTCACCCCGTCCTGCGGCTCCGGGATCGTGGCCTCGCGTGCCGCCTACTCCCGGGTCACCGGCCTGGACCCGGCGCGGCGCCTGGTGGTGCGGAACGCGGGCGGCGTGGCCGCCGCCTCCATCCAGGTCCGCGACGGCGCCTGGTACCCGGTCCTGGAGGGCAACGCCACGGTCGTCTACCGCGCCGAGGTGGACCTGGCCGGCCACCAGGCGGGCCCCGTCGAGTACGCGGCCGACGAGACCTCCGCCTACGCGACGCTGGACGAGCGCAACACCACCTACCTCAAAGAGCACGGAATAGTGACGGCGCATCCTTAACCGCTCCTGGTTAACCGCCTGCGCGGTGCCCGCACGGCCGGTGCCCCGGAAGCCCTGCCACCGGGGACGTGCCGCAACGCGAGCATCATGGGACTCGAAAAGTCGGCGGTGTCACTAAATAGGCGCACGTCGGCCATTGGACTTGGCCGTCTCATCGGTACAATTGGTTGGGCATCGAAAAGGTGCGTGTGCTCGGCGTCCGCCGCGGCCCGCGGGTTTCTGCCAGGGGAGTCCTATGGGTGATTCAGGGCGGGACCATACGGATGACCAGCCGTATTTCTTCCTGAGTTATGCGCATACCCCGCGGCATGACCAAGACGAGCAGACCGACCCCGATTACTGGGTAGGGCAGCTGTTCGGGGACCTTTCCCGGCAGCTTCGCGAAAAGCTCGGCCTGCCCCGGGGCGCCAGTCCGGGCTTCATGGACAGAGAGCTGCGACCGGGCAGGGAATGGCCTGCGGCGCTGGCCAGGGCGCTCGCCACCTGCCGGGTGTTCGTCCCGCTGTACTCGAGGCGTTATTTCGCCAGCGCGCATTGCGGCAAGGAGTGGTCCGTGTTCGCGCGCCGGATCAATGACTACCCGGGGAGAAACGAGGACCGGGCACGGTTCGTCGTGCCCGCTCTGTGGGTGCCTGTCCGTGATCCCTTTCCGCCGGGTGCGGCGCGGTACCAGCCGGCCAATTTTAGCGATAGCTACGCTGACCTCGGTTTTTACGGGATCATGAAGCTGACTCGCTACCGTGACGAGTATGAGCATGCCGTCGGTCGGCTCGCCGACCAGATTTTCGAGGCGGCCAATGAGACGCGCGCGCGGCGCTCCCTGCCTCCTGGCCCGGTGGAGCCGTACCTCCAGGTGAAGAACGCGTTCGACGCCGCCTACGCGACGGGGGACGGTGAGCGGCGGGTTCTCATGACGGTCGCTACCCCGGACACGCCGCGGCAGTGGAATCCCTACTCCGACGAATCCTCACGCCCGCTTGCCGAGGAGGCCGCCGACCTGGCGACCAGCCTGGGCTACCTACCCGAGGTCGGCGGGCTTGCGGAGCACGCGGATGAACTGGTCAGCGCGGCATGGCCGACCCGGGCGATGGTGCTCATCGTTGATCCGAGAGCCGCCATGGTCGCGGAGTCACGGGAGATCCTGCAGCGGATAGACGCGGCGGACAGGCCATGGATCAGCGTGGTGGTGGGCTGGAATCCGAAGATGACCGCCGACGACGGCGTGATGAAGGCAGCCCTGGAGGCGGCGCTGCCCCAAAAGCTCGTGGAAGGCCGGGCCACCTCGCTCCTCGCGATCAAGGGAGTGCCCACGCTCGCGGATTTCGGCGCGGTAGTGCCTACCGTTCTCCGGGCAGCAGAGCGTTCGTTCCTTCGGGCCGCACACGCGTCCGGGGCGCATGATTCTGCGGGGAAGTGATAATGCCTGGTCCGGAGGGTGGCCGCATCATCACGTTCTACTCGTCGACGGGTGGAACGGGGCGCAGCATGGCCTTGGCGAATATCGCCTGGATTCTGGCCGGCAACGGACTGCGGGTGCTCGCCGTCGACTGGGACCTGGAATCACCGGGCCTTTACCGGTACTTCCACCCGTTCCTTGCCGAGCAGGCGATCGGCGCCGCCCAGGGCGTCGTCGACCTGCTCAACGACTACCTGCGGGCCAGCGTGGCCCCGGGGCCGCGCACGGCCAACTGGCATGTCGAGTACGCCCGGGTGCTACGGCACGCGATCTCGCTCACCTTCGACAAGAACAAGCTGTTCCCGGACAACGGAACCCTGGACTACCTGTCCGCGGGGCAGGTCACGTCGCAGGACGCCCCCGCCCATTGGGAGGCTTTCTACCGGATTGACGGAGTGCATCAATTCATTACGGCACTGCGGGCCGACATGAAGCGCAACTACGACTACGTGCTCATTGACTCCCAGACTGGCCTGAACGACACAGCCAGCATCTGTGCGGAAGTTATCCCCGATGTCGTCGCGGCCTGCTTCGTGCTCAGCGATCACAGCATTGACATGACGGCCCAGTTTGCCCGGCTCATCCTCGATGCCGAGCCCGCTAGGCGGCACATCAGGATCCTGCCGGTTCCCATGAAGATCGACATGATCGAGACCAGAAGGGCGAACGCCGGCCGCGCGGCGGCGCGCAAGGCATTCGCCGGGTTCCCGAACGGGCTCAGCGACCCGCAGCGAGCCGCGTACTGGGAAACGGCTGGAATTCCCTACATGTCGGCAGCCGCCTTCGAAGAGAACCTGGCGGCCTTTGAGGACCGAACGGCCCCCCCGTCGCTGCTGAATGCGTACGAGCGGCTGACCGCGGTCATCTCCGAGGGTCAGGTGAGCGCGCTGCCGCCCATGGACGAGCAGACACGGATCAGGTACCGTGACGCCTTCACGAGGAAGTCACCGCCGGAGCCGCTCAGGGAGGCGAGCGTATGAAGGACGGGCGCCTGAAGGTCTTCGTCAGCTGGTCGGGTGAGCAGAGCCTGCAGGTGGCGCAGGTTCTTTACAACTGGCTGCCGCAGGTGCTGCAGGCCGTCCAGCCCTACCTGTCGGTGGAAGACACGGCCAAGGGAACGTACTGGCCCACCGTGGTCAAACACGAACTGGGCGAGTCGGACTTCGGGATCATCTGCCTGACGCCGACCAACCTGACGGCGCCGTGGATTAACTTCGAGGCCGGGGCGCTGTCGAATTCCTTCGACCGAGGGTACGTTACCCCGTTCCTGTTCGGCGTTGCGCCGACCGAGGTGATCCAGCCCCTGGCCCAGTTCCAGGTGACGGAGGCGAGCAATGCAGTCGATGTGCTGCGCCTGGTCAAGGACCTTGATAACGCCTGCGGCAGCATGGCGCTGGGGGAGAAAAGGGTAGAGATCTCCTTTCGGATGTGGTGGTCGCATCTCGAAGCGGCCCTGGCCAGCATCACCGTGCCGCAACTGGTCGGTCAGCGGCCCATGCCAGACATGGTGCTTGAAGTCCTGAACAGCCAGCGGGCGCTGGAGAGGTTCATCACGGACGTGGCCGGCCGGCCGTTCATGGAGGCACTAGCCAGGCAGGCGGCGAGCACCCCAGGTCCGGAGCTGCGGGCCCAGCTGGAAGACGTGCTAAAGAGCCTGGCCGACGCGCTGGCCGCGTGCGATTCCGATGACCCGGCGATAAAGAAGGTCGCCGACCACGAGAACGCGGTACGGATGTTGCACGAGAAGTTGACCGGAGGCAGGCGCACGATGTGGAAACCGCTGCGGGAGCGGGTCAATCCAGATCAGCGCGGACTTCCCGCCGGCGGCATGTAGCTCTTGCCGATTCCTGCTAATAGCCAGCTAGCTCTGATATCTCAGCCGACCCAGATGTCTAGAGGCTTTAATACCCTGGCGCTTCGGCTTCTCTGGGGTATGATCGGAAGGTATCTCGACTGTGACACGCTCAGGTCACGGTGAGGTAATGGTAATTACAGATTGTGTCGGCGGCGGTGGTCGCCGATGCCGGCAGAGGAGCCTGACTGATCATGACCGCTCCCCAGGCGGATCCCACCGCCCTTACTTCCGACATCCCGGACATCTCGCACGTCGGCCTTGACGAGGCTGTCACGATCGCCTCGCCTGGAATGTCGCGCATTATGCGTGGGATCTCGGGCACCGCGCCGTCGGTTTCCGCATTCAATTCCTCGATTTAGCTGGTCGTGACAGAACCCGGGAGCGTGCTGCCCTTCCGGGAGTTCGTTCTGAAAGTGCATAGTCGCTGTGATCTGGCATGCGATCACTGCTATGTCTATGAACACGCCGATCAGGGTTGGCGTAACCAGCCCAAGACGATCGCGCCTGAGACGGTCGCCATGGCGGGCGAGCGGATCGCCGAACACGCTCGCCAGCACCGCCTGCCCCGGGTCCGCGTTGTGCTGCACGGCGGGGAGCCACTGCTCGCAGGCACGGCCCGGCTCACGCAGATCTCCCGCACACTGCGGGCGGCCGTCGAGCCGGCCTGCGAACTGGACCTGAGCATCCACACCAACGGAGTCAGGCTCGACGAAGAGTTCTGCGAACTGTTCCGCGCCGAGCGGATCACGGTCGGGGTTTCCCTTGACGGCGACCGGGCCGCCAACGACCTGCACCGTCGGTTCGCGGACGGCCGCAGCAGCTATGACCCGGTGGTCCGGGCCGTCGGCTTGCTCCGCGAGGAACGGTACCGCGACTGGTACGCGGGCCTCCTGTGCACTGTCGACCTGCGCAGCGACCCTGTCGCGGTCTACCGGGCACTAGCCAGCCTGGAGCCGCCGGCCGTCGATTTCCTGCTCCCGCACGCGACCTGGGACGTGCGGCCGCCCGGTGCGGCCGACGGCCGTACCCCGTACGCCGACTGGCTCGCGGCGGTCTTCGGTGCCTGGACGGCCGACGGCACGCGCTTCCGGGTCCGCACCTTCAATTCGATCATCGCGACCACGCGCGGCGGCCGGAGCCAGACGGAGGCGCTGGGCCTTGAGCCGAGCCGCCTGCTGGTTATCGAGACCGACGGTTCCCTAGAACAGGCCGACTCGCTCAAGGTCGCCTACGACGGCGCACCCGCGACCGGCTACGACCTGTTCGCTCATTCACTCACCGAGGCGGCGGCCCATCCAGCCATCCGGGCCAGGCAGCAAGGCGTCAACGGGCTCAGCCAGACGTGCAGGCAGTGCCTCGTCGTCGATAGTTGCGGCGGTGGCCTCTACGCGCACCGCTACCGGGCAGGTAGCGGATTCAACAACCCGTCCGTCTACTGTCGTGACCTGGAGAAGATCATCACTCACGTTCGGGCCGCCCTCCCCGCCCTCCCCGCTGGCGGTGCGGCCGCGAACGAACGTCCTGGCGGCCACCAGTTGCGGGGCGCGGACTTCGACGCGCTCGCGGCTGGCCGCGGCGACGCCGGGGCCGTCGCCCAGTTGATCCCGGGGCAGCGGTCCCGGTTGCGGGTGCTGCTCGCGTCGCTGCGCGAGCGCGCTATCCGGGGGGCTGACGAAGCCTTCCTGGCTGGTTGGGACCTGCTCACCGCGGTGCAACGTGATGACGCTGAAGCCTTCGACCGGGTCTTCGCGCATCCTTACCTGCGGAGCTGGGCCGAGAACTGCCTGCGCGGCTCTGCGCCTGATTCGGCGGGTTTGCCGCGAGACGCGGCGCACCTTGCCGCCATCGCGGCCGCAGCCGCGATCCGCGCCGGGCTGAGCGCCGAAATCGTTATCCCCGTCAGCGACGGCTACGCCTGCCTGCCGACGCTCGGGAGGCTGCTCGTCGGCAGCGGGACGTCCGTCACCGTCACGGTCGACGATGACGGCTTCGAGGCCCGTACGGCGGGCGCCAAGTGGAGAGTGCGCCTGTCTGCCCCGACGGGTACCGACTGGCAGCCGGTGCGACAGCTGCGCTCTGGCCTGTTCGCCCTTCAGCTCGAGGACACCGACCCGTACCGGGGCTGTCACCACTGGCCAGCCGCCGGACGTCTCTCCACCGGGGACGCAGGCGCGTGGCAGGAACGGTTCGCGGTCGCCTGGCCGCTGATCGAACGCGACTTCCCCGGCTATGTGCCTGCCCTGACGAGCGGCCTGTCCACCCTCATGCCGCTGGCCGGCGACGAGCGGGGCCGGGAGTTCAGCGCCTCGTCCAGACAGGCGTTCGGCGCGGTCGCCGCGGCGCTTCCCGCTGACGGAAGCACCCTGGCGCTACTGATCCTGCATGAGTTCCAGCACGTCAAGCTCGGCGCACTCCTCGACCTGTTCGACCTGTGCACCGAACACGAGCAGTTGTTCTACGCGCCCTGGCGCGACGACCCGAGACCAATCGAGGCGTTGCTGCAGGGTACCTACGCGCACCTCGCGGTGACCGAATACTGGCGCGTCCGGCTGCGTGAACTGCACGGTGCGGCGGCCTTGGACGCCGCCGAGCGCTTCGCCCGGTGGCGGATGCTGACGGCTGAGGCGATCGAGACCATGACCGCCTCCGGTGCACTCACCCCGCTCGGTGCCCGGTTCGTCGCCGGTATGCGCGCTAGGGTCGAGCCCTGGCTCGATGAGCATGTCCCCGTGCCCGCCGAGGCAGCCGCACGCGCCTGGGCAGCGGAACGCCGCACGCGCTGGCAACAGAGGCAGCAAGACGTGAGGTAACACCCGTGAACTGGGGCATCGACTGGGGAAGGTTTGCCAATGCCGGAGTGCCCGGCCTGGCATTCACCCGCGAAGCGCTGGTCGGCGACCTGCGGGCGCTCGGGGTGCGGCCCGGGCAGACGCTCTTGGTGCATGCGTCGCTTCGCGCGATTGGCTGGGTAGCGGGCGGTCCCGGCACCGTTGTCGCGGCACTGCTCGACAGCGTGGGCGAGACGGGCACGATCGTGATGCCGACTACCACCGAGGAGAACTCGACCACCTCGCGCGCGCATCTGAAGCGTATCGCCGGCATGAGCCCCCGGGAGGTAGCGGAGTACCGCGCTCAGATGCCCGCCTTCGACCGACTGCTCAGCCCCACGACCGGCAGCGGACGGATCGCCGAGGCGCTGCGGACCACCCCGGGCGCCGTCCGCAGCGATCATCCGCAGAGTTCCTTCGCGGCCATCGGGGCCCGGGCGGAGTGGCTGATGGCCGGCCACCGGCTCACCTCCCATCTCGGCGAGGAGTCGCCGCTGGCCGCCCTGTACGGGCTCGGGGATGCCGCCGTTCTGCTGCTGGGCGTGGGCTACGAGTCCTGCACCGCGCTGCACCTCGCGGAGTACCGGTATACCGGCACGCCGCCGAAGCGTATTTACGAATGTGTTATCTCTGCGGATGGGGCACGTCGCTGGGTTAGCTTCTGCGATGTGATACTCAACGACGAAAAGTTTGGACTTATCGGGCAGCAGGCGGAAAAATGGATAGACCACCGCCGGTGGCATGCGGGACGCGTGGGAAACGCCAAGTGCCGTTTGGTGTCCTTGTGTGACCTGGTCGACTTCGCGATCGGGTGGATGGCGCGTTACCGAGGAGAATATTCTCCCTCGCCGGATCCGGGACCCTTCACAAAAGGCCGCCAAATATTCTAGAATTTTGGCTCCAGTCCGTATAGTCGCCGTCCGCGCAGAGAGGGACGAGAGTGCGCCGAGTGGAAGCGCGCGACACCGCCGTGGCCGCACGGAGAATGAGGCTGCTGAGGCCGAACTCCGGTCAGCGCTCAACGAAGCGCTTGGCCGCAAGCTCGCCAGAGGGCGGCCCGCCTCGTCAGCGGCCGTCCACGGCGTTCCCACCCTCGACGACTTCAGCTTGGTGCTGCCGGCCGTTATCATGACTGCAGTCAGGCAGTACCTCAGGTATGCGCCGTCTTACCCCCCTCCGCTCCCGGCAGTCGGGAGCGGAGCGGCCGCGGTTGAACCTCTCTATGCCAGATCTCTTGAATACGGAGCTGTCAGGTGCCTGAAGGAAAGGTAGTTACTTTCTATTCTTATAAGGGCGGAACGGGCCGGACGATGGCCATGGCCAACACCGCCTGGATACTCGCGAGCAACGGCTACAAGGTACTCGTCGTCGACTGGGACCTTGACTCTCCCGGACTGTACAAGTTCTTCCGCCCTTTCCTTGACGAGCGAATGATTGCCGCCACACCCGGCGTCTTTGAAATCATCAATGACTACGCATGGGCCGCCACCAGGGACGAAGAGCGGGCAGACGACTGGCATGTCGAGTACGCGCAGCTCACCCAACACGCCATCTCCCTGAATTGGCCGTTCCCCAACGGGGGGACGCTGGATTACGTCTCGGCCGGCCGGCATAACCGTGACTACTCACCAGACTCGATTGACTGGGATAACCTGTACGAGCGGCTTGGCGGCGGACAGTTTTTCGATGAGATGCGCGAGTCCATGCGCCAGGAATACGACTATGCGCTCATCGACAGCCGGACCGGGTTGAATGACATCGCCGATATCTGCACGGTGCATCTTCCCGATATCCTTGTGGACTGCTTCACGCTGAGTGATCAGTCTGTCGAAGGCGCGGCGGCCGTGGCCAAGAAGGTCACCGACAGGTACCACTACCGGAACATCCGGGTACTCCCGGTCGCAATGCGCATCGAGAATTCCGAGAAAGAGAAGCTGGATGTGGGCCTCGCGTGGGCGAGGCAGCAATTCGGTCTCTTCCCGATGGGGCTGACCGACGAGGAATCGGCGAAGTACTGGGCGGAGGTCGTCGTCCCCTACCAGCCGTTCTACGCCTTCGAGGAGACGCTTGCCGCCTTTGGCGATCCGCCCGGTCGCCCGATGTCGCTTTTGTCAGCATTCGAGCGGTTGACGGCGGCCCGAGTG
>DAHWEX010000193.1 GCA_027326205.1 Actinomycetota bacterium | reverse complement strand
CCTCCTCGGCGTTCGCGTCCTCCCGGAACCGGCTCGGCGACGCCGCCCAGGCGGCAAGCACCCGCGCCCGCAGTCCGTCCGTGTCAAAGGGATCAGGGCCGAGGGGGCCGGCCGGCGGCGCAGTCACACCAAGAACCTAGTCGACCCGGCCGGCCCCCGCGGTATGACCGCGGTTGCCCTGGGGCAGACTTACCGGACAAGGCGGCCACGCGGCGTCACTCACGCAAGGGGCGCGGTTCCGCGACGGCGGAGGAGGAGGAACGCTCGATGGTGCGCTTCAGGAACAGCGTCAGGATCAGCGACTCGGTCAGGATCGGCCCGTTCCGCTTCCGGCTCAGCGCGCCGCTCGGCCGCCGGGGCCGGGCCTGGGGGTCGGTCGGCGTGCGCGCCGGACGCGGCTGGCTGAGCTTCGGCGCGCCGCTCGGCCGCGGGCGCCGCGGCGGTTACCGCCGCCGGAGGTAAGCGGGAGTCAGCGGGCGCAAGCCGGGGATGGTGGGCCGGAAGGGCTGGGGCCTAGAATTTCCGCATGGCCAGGTACTTCGACATCCATCCGGCTAACCCGCAGCGGCGCGCGATCACTCAGGTCGCCGGCATCGTGCGGGATGGCGGCGTGATCGCCTATCCCACGGACTCGTGTTACGCGCTGGGCTGCCTGCTTGGAAACAAGGACGGCATCGAGCGGATCAGGGCGATCCGCGGCGTCGACGACAAGCACCACCTCACGCTCGTCTGCCAGGACTTCGCGCAGCTAGGGCAGTTCGTGCACGTGCCCAACCGGATCTTCCGCGCGATCAAGGCCGCGACGCCGGGCAGCTACACGTTCATCCTGGCCGCGACGAAGGAGGTGCCGCGCCGCCTCCAGCACCCGGGGAAGAAGACCATCGGCGTCCGGATCCCCGACCACGTCGTCACCCAGGCGCTGCTCGCCGAGCTTGGGGAGCCGCTCGTGTCGAGCACGCTGCTGCTGCCCGGCCAGGAGGACCCGATGACCCAGGGCTGGGAGATCAACGAGCAGCTTGGCGACGCCCTCGACGCGGTGCTCGACTCGGGCGACTGCGGCACCGAGCCGACCACGGTGATCGACTTCTCGCAGGACGAGCCGGAGATCGTGCGCCGGGGCGCGGGCGACCCGTCGGCCTTCGAGTGAGCCGGAGCGGATAACAGCATCAGGCGCGGAGCGCTGAACTTCGCGGGACCGCGTTTCCGCTGGCAGGGGGCTGGAACGGGTGGGCCATTCGGAGCATGCGCCCGTTCGGGAAACCTGTTCTTAACCGGGGCGGCCGCATTAATCCGCGCGGTGGGCGGAGCGACCGGGTAGCTTGTGGCTCGTGTCTTGGGCTGATCGCGCCATCTTGTGGCAGGTGTACCCGCTCGGTTTCACCGGCGCGGAGCGGACGGCGCTGCCCGGGGGCGAGCCGGCGCGGCACCGGCTGCCGCACCTGGCGGCGTGGCTTGACTACGCGGTCGAACTCGGCTGCGACGGGCTGCTGCTCGGCCCGGTCTTCGCCGCGGAAACGCACGGGTACGACACCACGGACCACTTCAGGATCGATGCCCGGCTCGGCGACGAGGCCGACTTCGACGCCCTGGTGGCCGCCGCCGGCCAGCGCGGCCTGCGGCTGATCCTGGACGGCGTGTTCAACCACGTCGGGCGCTCGTTCCCCCCGTTCAAGGCGGCCCTGGCCGGTGGCCCGGCGACCCCGGCGGCCCGCTGGTTCAAGCGGACCGCGGACGGGTCGGACTACGCGGTGTTCGAGGGGCACGGGCACCTCGTGGAACTCGACCACGACGAGCCGGCCGTCCTGGCCTACGTGATCGAGGTCATGACCCACTGGCTGGGCCGGGGCGCGGGCGGGTGGCGGCTCGACGCCGCGTACGCGGTGCCGCCGGCGTTCTGGGCCAAGGCGATCCCCGCCGTGCGCGAGGCGTTTCCCGGCGCCTGGTTCCTCGGCGAGATGATCCACGGCGACTACGCCGGCTACGCGGCCGAGGCCGGACTCGACTCGGTCACCCAGTACGAGGTGTGGAAGGCGGTCTGGTCCTCGCTCAACGACCGGAACTTCCAGGAACTGGCCCACGCGCTCGGCCGGCACAACGCGTTCCTCGACTCGTTCGAAGAATGGGGCCTGCCGCAGACGTTCGTCGGCAACCACGACGTCACCCGGCTGGCGACGGTGCTGGGCGACGACCGGCACTTCGGTCACGCGCTCGCGGTCCTGTGCTGCGTCGGCGGCGTGCCCAGCGTCTACTACGGTGACGAGCAGGGCTTGCGTGGCCTGAAGGAGCACCGGGAGGGCGGCGACGACGAGATCAGGGGCGCCTTTCCCGCCACGCCGGCCGGCCTGCCGCCCGGCGGGTGGCGCTACTACCGCCTGCACCAGCGGCTGATCGGGTTCCGCCGCCGTCACCCGTGGCTGGTCCGCGCCCGGACGGCGCCGGTTCACCTGGAGCCGTCCGCGCTAGCCCTCGAACTGCGCGGCCCGGACGACGGCGAGCGGGCCCTGCTGCTGCTCAACACGGGCGACGCGGAGTTCCGCTTCGGCGTCGACGCGTCCGGCCTGTCCGTCGCGGAGACCGCCGAGCCGGGCGCGGTCAGGGCCGAGCCGCTGCTCGTCCCGGCCCACTCCTGGACGATCCTCGCCTGACGCGCACTCCTGATCCGGCACCGGGTGGTCCAGCGTCGAAGCGCGCCATCTCCTCGCTGCCCGCCAGCCCCGCCGCGGTGTACCCGGTCACGTCCTTCATGCCGCCGGCGAGCGAAGCCCGCTGCGCGGGGCCGAGGGACAGGTACTTGTCCGTCCACCCGGTGCGCACGCAGAGGACGTCGCCGTCGCGCAGTTC
>DAHWEX010000190.1 GCA_027326205.1 Actinomycetota bacterium | reverse complement strand
CCGTGCCGTACTACCACTCCAACGTCGACTCCGACGAGGTGATGTTCTACTACGCCGGAGAGACCGCGGCCCGCAAGGGGACCGGCATCGGCAACGCGTCGGTGTCACTGCACCCGGCGGCCTACACGCACGGCCCGACCCGCCGGGCGTACCTGGACTCGGTCGGGGCCACGGAGAGCCGGGAGATGGCCTTCATGGTCGACACCTTCCGCCCGCTGCGGCTCGGCGAGGGAGCGGCGGCCAGCGACGCACCGGAGTACCCGTGGACCTGGGCCGGCCGCCGCGCCGGCGGCGCCCCGGCGGGAGCGGGCGAGTGATCAGCGTCGAGGTCCTAACCGGGCCTTTCGACCGGGTGCCCGTCGTCCTGCGAACCGGGGAACAGGCGGCGAAGGTCGTGGAGACCTACGGCTTCGCCGGCACCCAGGGCACGGTGCTCGAGGGGCAGTTGCTGCGCGGCCCGGGGCCGTCGGACACGCTGTTCATCCTCATGCACCCCAGTTCGACCCTGCAACTGATGCCGGTACCCGAGGCGCTCGCGGCCCGCGGCCACCACGTGCTCTGCGCGGCCAGCCGCTACCCGAAGAACGACAGCGCGCTCATCATGGAGAAGGTCGTCCTCGACCTCGGCGCGTGGGTGCGGTGGGCCCGCGAGCACGCGGGGTACCAGCGGGTCGTGCTGCTCGGCTGGTCCGGCGGCGGCTCGCTGTCGCTGCTCTACCAGGCCGAGGCCGAGTCCCCGACTATCACCGACACCCCGGCGGGCGATCCGGTCGACGTAGCCGGGGCAGGCCTGGTGCCTGCCGACGCGGTCGTGTTCATCGCCGCGCACCTGTCCCGGGCCGAGACGCTCACCGAGTGGCTGGACCCGTCGGTCACCGACGAGACCAACCCGGACCTGCGCGACCCCGGCCTCGACATCTACGCGGCGAACCCGGTCTTCGCGCCGCCGTACGACGCGGGCTTCGTGGCCGGCTTCCGGGCCGCGCAGCGAGCCCGCAACCAGCGGATCACCGACTGGGCGCGCGCCGAGCTCCACCGGCTGCGCCGGGACGGCGGCGCGGAGACCGAGCGGCCGTTCCTCGTCCACCGGACGATGTGCGACGTGCGCTGGCTGGACGCCGGCCTCGACCCCAACGACCGCAGGCCCGGCTGGTGCTACCTCGGCGACCCGCGGACCGCCAACGTCGGTCCGGCCGGGCTCGCCCGGTTCACCACGCTGCGCTCGTGGCTCAGCCAGTGGAGCCTGTCCGAGTCGCGGACCAGCGGCCCGCGCAACGCCGCCCGCGTCCACCGCACGCCGGTGCTGCAGATCGAGAACTCGGCCGACGACGCCGTGCCGGCGGCGCACAACGCCATCGTGCGCGCGGCGCTCGCTACCCCGGACAAGGAGTACGTCCTGATCAAGGGGGCCACGCACTACTACAAGGGACAGCCGGCGGAACTGGGGCGGTGCGTGGCGGCCATCGAGTCCTGGGGCCGCGCCCGCGGGCTGGTCGCCTGACCGATGACGAAGCCCGCCGACACCGCCCAGACGCTGAGCCGCGGGCTCGACGTGCTGGAACTGCTCGCGGGTTCCGTGGCGGGGCTGACCCCGGCCCGGATCGCCGAAGAACTGAACCTGAGCCGGACCATCGTCTACCGGCTGGTCGGCACGCTCGCCGACCACGGCCTGGTCCGGCGGGGCGGCAACGGCGTCTTCCGGGTGAGCCTGGGCGTGCTCCGGCTCACCCAGAACCTGCTCCCGGCGACCCGCGAGCTCGTGCAGCCGGTGCTCCACCGCCTCGCCGAGGACACCGGCGCCGCCGCGCACTTCTCGGTCAGCGACGGCGGCGACTCGCTCGCGCTCGCCGTGGCCGAACCGGGGAGCACCACGGTCCACCTCGCCTACCGGCAAGGCACCAGGCTGCCGCTCGGCCAGGGCGCGGTCGGGCACGCGCTGCTGGCCGCCCAGCGCGGCGAACGCGGCATCTTCGAGACCCAGGGCGAGGTCATCGACGGCGCCACCGGGATCGCCGCCCCGGTCCCCGGCCTGGCCGGCCTGGCCGGCGCGGTCGGGGTGGTCACCCTGACCCAGCTGCGCCGCGACAAGACCGGGGACCGCGTCCAGGCCGCGGCGGACCAACTCGCCGCGCTGCTCGGCCCGGACGGCTGACAGCGCAAAGCACGCTCACGCGCAGAGCGTGTCAGGGGTAGGGCTTGCATTACCGCGGACCAGCGACGCTGGGCCGGGCAGTTGCGCGCGGTCTTGGACCAGCCTGGCGGCGGCGAGGCGTTCACCGCAATGAGGGTTGTTCACGGCGATCTTCGCCAACTCCGCGCTGACCGGGGCGTCGGCGCGGGCGAGGAGTCCTGCTGCTGGTGATAGTGGATCGTTACGAGGCCCCCGCGCCTCCTAACGATCCACTATCAGGCGGACGCTGAATAACCCTCAA
>DAHWEX010000132.1 GCA_027326205.1 Actinomycetota bacterium | reverse complement strand
GGTCTACACGCACTCCGACGCCACCTCGGACAGCAAGCGGGAGTACCTGGACAAGCTGGCCAGCGGCCATTTCGACTACGGCGTCATCGAGCACCCGGAGAGCAGCATCGTGGTGCACGGCGACTGCGCCCTCGTCTTCGGCGACATGCGCGGCGAGGTCCGCATCGCCGGCCAGACCCGCGTGCTGAACAGCAGGTCACTGGCCGTCTGGGTGCTTGAGAACGACAAGTGGGCGCTGCTGGCCTACCAGCCGACGAAGTACCCGGGCTGACCATGGGTACGCCGGGCTGACCACGGGCGCGGTCAGGTCCGGTCAGCCGCCCGGCCGGGACGGGGGTCGTACAGGTCCGGGCGGCGGTCGGCGAGGTACGTCCCCGGCGACTCGCCGGGGACGTCCGCGATGACCAGTTCCTCGGCCCGCGTGCCCGCCTGGGCGAGCACCTCGCCGCGCGGTCCGCAGACCATGCTCAGCCCGTTGTACTCGAACACGTCGTCAGACCCGCAGTAGTTCGCGTAGACGACGCCGCAGTTGTTCTCGCAGGCGCGGGCGCGCACGAGGATCTCCTGAACCTCCTCGCAGCCGGTCATGTTGGCGGTCGGCACGAACACGAGCGCCGCCCCGTCGGTGGCGAGGGCGCGCACGGACTCGGGGAACTCGACGTCGTAGCAGATCAGCAGCCCGGCGCGGGAGCCGCCGAAGGGGAACGCGGCCGGCCGCACGGGGTTCGCGGCGAACTGCCCGCGGTCCACGTCGCCGAACAGGTGCACCTTGCGGTGCCGCCCCCGGACGACGCCGTCGGATCCGATCATCGTCGCCGCGTTGTAGGCGGCACCGCCGGGGGCGCGCTCGGGGTGCCCGTAGACGACCGCGAGGCCGTGGCGGCGCGCGATCTGCGCGACGGCGGCCTCGGTCGGCCCGCCCGCGTCCTGCGCGAAGCGCAGCACCTCGCCGAGGGTGATCGCGTAACCGGAGGTGAACATCTCGGGCGTCACCAGCACCTCGACCCGCCGCGCGGCGGCCGCCGCGCAGATCGCGTCGAGCCGGCGCAGGTTGCCGGCGACATCCAGCGGCCCCGGCAGGCACTGCCAGGCCGCGACGCGCGTGCTTGACATCGGTCACTCTCCCAGGTCGACGGGGGCCAGCTTGTCGTAGAGGTCACCGGGACCGGGGTTTTCCGGGTGTGCGGCGCCGCCGAAGTGCGTCATGATGCCCCAGACCGCGTTGAGCGCGGTCTGCACGGCGCCCTCCGCCCACCCGGGCATGAAGGAGACGTCGTCGCCCGCCAGGAAGACGCCCCGCTCGGCGGACGGCAGCGCGTCCTGCATGAAGTGCCGGTACATGCGGTGGTTGTAACGGTAGTGGCCGGGGAGCGCCCCCTTGAAGGCGCCGAGGAAATGCGGGTCGTCCTCCCAGGAGACCGTCACCGGGTCGCCCACGATGTGGCTCGCGATGTCGACGCCCGGGTAGATCTTGCCGAGCGCGTCGAGCGAGAGCTTGACCCGCTGCTCGACGTCGTACGGCAGCATCTTCAGCGCGTCGGACATCCAGGTGTAGGTCAGGCAGATGACCGCGGGGCGGCCCGGGCCGTTGTCGAACAGGTAGGTCCCCCGGGTGAGCCGGTCGGTGAGGGTCATGCCCATCACCGGGCGGCCGGTGGCGGTGTCGATGTCCTGCCAGAACGGCCGGTCGACCATCACGAACGTCTTGGACGACTGCATGTACCTGGTGCGGTCCAGCGCCATCCACAGGTCCTGCGAGAACAGGCTCTCGTCGCACTCGATCTGGGTGGTCAGCAGCCAGCCCTGACAGGTGGCGAGCACCGCGTCGTGCACCCGGCTGGTGCCCCAGCGGTCGCGGACGAGGAACGCGCCGTCGTCCCGTCGGCGGATGGCGGCCGCGCCCGGGCGCGGGACGCCGCCGTGCAGGCTCGCGAGCGTGGTGCCCGCGGGCCAGGGACTGCGCTCGCTGGCCGGCAGCGTCCACAGTCGCCGGGGCAACTGCTCGACGCCCCCGACGATCAGCCGCTGGTCGGTGTCGCAGTTCGTGACGACGACCCGCAGGATCTCCAGCATGGAGTTGGGGAAGTCCGAGTCCCAGCCTCCGGTGCCGAACCCGACCAGGCCGAACATCTCGCGGTAGCGGAACGGCAGCTTGGCGAAGCACGCGGAGGTGGCGACGAAGTCGTAGAAGGTCCGGCCGTCCCACAGCGGCACGAGCTCGTTCCACAGCCGCTTCAGCTTGCCGGCGTCGCGGGCGCGGACCGCGTCCTGCATGGCGCTGAAGCCGATCTGCTCAAGCGCCTCGTCCCAGGCCTGCGCGACCGCGGCGAACTCCGGCGGCAGCTCGCCGAGCGTGCGGGCGTGATGGGTCTGCCCCGCGATGTCGATGACCGTGCTGCCCGCCGCGTCCGTGAGCGGGTTCGGGAACGGCGCGCTGTCGAGCCCGACCCGGTCCGCGTAGTGGAAGAAGGACGTGCCGGAGACCGGGAACCGCATCCCGCCAAGCTCGGCGATAACCCCCTCGGCGCCCGCGAACTCATGGGAGCGCAGCCGCCCGCCGATGCGGACGGGCTCGTAGACGACGGGGCGCAGGCCAAGCTCCATGAGTTCGTAGGCGGCCACCAGGCCGGCGAGCCCGGCCCCCACGATGGCGACCGTGACCCCGTGCGCCGCCCGCGGCACCGAGCCGAGACCCGCGGGATGACGCAGCCAGTCGTCGTAGGCGAACGGGAAGTCGGGGCCGAAGACGGTCACCTGGCCGGGCAGTCGCTGTTCGAGCATGGTTGCGGTAGTCACGCGACCTCCAGAATTGCGTGCGCGGCGTTGTGCCCTCCGAGGCCCGAGACCGCACCGCCGCGCTGCGCGCCAGAGCCACACAGCAGGATGGCATCCCGGCTCGTCGCGACGCCCCACCGGGCGGCCGCCGTGTCGAGTGCCGCGGTCTGCGGTGCCCAGGGCCAGGCCAGGTCGCCGTGGAAGATGTGGCCGCCGGGCATGCCCAGGTCGGCCTCGATGTCCTGCGGGATCTTCGCCTCGATGCAGGGCCGGCCGGCCGCGTCGCGCGCGACGACCGAGGCGATCGGGTCGGCGAGATGCTCGTCGAGGGAGGCGACCGCACGCTCGAGCGCCAGTCGCCTGCGCGCGTCGCGCGTCACGGGGTCGTCGAAGAGCGCCGCCGGCAGGTGCAGCCCGAAGTAGGTGAGCGTCTGGGTTCCGGCCGGCACGTCGCCGAGGATGGACGGGTCGGTCAGGGAATGGCAGTACACCTCACCCGGCAGGCGGGCGGGGACCTGGCCGGCCGCGGCCTCGGCGTAGGCGCGCTCGAGGTCGGGGTAGTCCTCGCCGAGGTGCAGGGTTCCGGCGAACGCCACCCGCGGGTCGGCGCCCGACTTGAGCCGGGGCAGCCGGCGCAGGAGGAAGTTGACCTTCAGCTGCGCGCCGGCCGGCTTCGCCGCCGGGTCGCGTTCCGCGACGAGGAGGCCGTCGAGGACCCAGGGGGCGACGCCGCCAAGGACGAAGCGGGCCTCCAGCGTCCGCAGCGTCCCGGCACTGGCGCCTGCGGCGCTGGCGCGCACGTCGACCTCGGCACCGCCCGCACCGCCCCGGATCGCGGTGACCTCGGCGCCGGTGACCAGTTCGGCACCCGCCCGGCCGGCCGCCGCGGCGAGTGCGCCGGTGACCGCGCCCATCCCGCCGACCGGGACCCGCCACTCACCCGTCCCGTTGCCGATGAGGTGGTAGAGGAAGCAGCGGTTCTGGATGAGCGTCGGGTCGTCCAGCCGCGCGAACGTGCCGATCAGCGCGTCGGTCGCCACCACGCCGCGCACCGTGGGATCGGCGAAGCGCCGCTCGACGGCCTCGCCGAGCGGCCGCTCCACGAGTTCCCGCCACAGGCCGGGGTCGGTCACCGCCCGGATCTCCGCCGCCCGGGGCAGCGGCCCGGTGAGCGTGGGCGCGACGACCGCGGCGAGGTCGCCGACCTGGCGGTAGAACTCGCGCCAGGCCTCGTACTCGGCGTCTGAGCCGGTGAGGGCGCGGAAGCTCTCCCGGGTGGCCGGCCCCTCCGGCCGCTCGACGAGCAGCCCGCCGGGTGCGCCGCCGCGCATGACCGGGGTGTAGGACGCCGTCGCCCGCGACGCGAGCCGCAGGCTCAGGCCGAGGTCCCTGACGATCGAATCGGGCAGCAGGGACACCAGGTAGGAGTACCGCGACAGGCGGGTCGGGTACCCCGGGAACGCCCGTGCGGAGACCGCGGCCCCGCCGGCGTGGTCCAGGCGTTCAAGCACCGCTACCGACAGGCCCGCGGCGGCGAGATAGGCGGCGGCGGTCAGCCCGTTGTGCCCGCCGCCGACGATCACCACATCGTAGGCATCGCGTGTGGTCAGGGATGCGCTCATCATCCGATCGTACGATCGGCCCAGGCAAGGGCCGCGGCGAGGCTGCCCCCGGCGAGGGCCGGCCTGATCGCGCCGGCGATCCGGGAGATCCAGACCAGATCCAGACTAGATCCAGACGGATCCAGAGCAGGGGATGAGCTTCAGCAGCCCCGTTACCTGAGGTCCTCGTCCCCGCCCACCGGGGCGACCGGGCGGTCTGGCCGCAGCGGCGCGGGGAATCGGCCACGAAGCCGGATGCCTTGAGCTGAGGTCGTCTGGCATGCGCCGCGCTCTTTCTGTAGAAAGTCCATAGAGAGCCTGCACGGGGGAGTGGGCCCTGGTCAGCCGGGCGGGAGCGCCGCGCGGATCTTCGCCGCGTATTCCTCCGCCGGGTGCTCGGCGTCGTACGACTGCCGGGGGCCGAGCCAGAACCGCAGCCCGTCCCCGGGGTTGCGCGGGATGACGTGCAGGTGCAGGTGCGGCACCGACTGGCTGACCACGTTGTTGACCAGGATCATGCTCCCTGCCGCGCCGAGGCCGTCCTCGACGGCCCGTTCCAGGCGCTGCGCCGTGGTGAGGAACTCCTGCGCCCGCTCGGCCGGGAGATCCGACAGCAGCCGCAGGTGCTCCCTGGGGACCAGCAGGACGTGCCCGCGGAAGAGCGGCCGGTGGTCGAGGAACGCCAGCAGGTGCCCGGTTTCCGTGATGACCGTCGCGGCGGTCTCTCCCCGGATGATCGCGCAGAACGCGCACCTCGCGCCGGAGTCCCGGCCGTCCGCGGAGAAAGGCATGCGTCGCAGTCTAGGACCGCTTGCCCGCCCGGAAGCGAAGAACCCCTGGCCAGGGAGAGAAGAGGGAACCCTGGCCAGGGGAGGAGATGAGCCCCCGGCCAGGGGGAGGGGGGCCTGGCCAGGGGCGCTTAGCCCGCGACGACGGGTCAGTCGCGGCCGTGCGGGTAGCTGAACGGCTCGAAGGTGTGGCTGAAGTACCAGGTCGGCTGGTCAACGCCGGAGCAGTTGGTCGCGCCCTTGGTCCCGGGGCAGTTCCCGTTGTCGCGCTGCAGGGCCCAGATCGAGATCTGGCCGAGGCCCTTGCCCGCCGCCCAGTGCTCGAACGCGGGGGCCTGCGACGCCGGGAAGGTCTCGGCGGCGCCGTAGTCGTCGATGCCGGGCATCTGGGTGACGCCGATCTGCTGCCACAGCGCCCTGGCGGGCGCGTGCGGGTACAGCGTGGCGAGCTGGCCCTCGACCGCGGTCGCGGCGCTCTCGGCGTCGGCCAGCATGTTCTGCGTCGTGCCGAAGTAGTAGTCGAAGGTCATGATGTTGACGAGGGAGATCTTCGCGTGCTCGGCCGCCGCGTTCTGCAGCACCGCCAGTTCGGCGGAGGGCAGCCCGGTCGGGAGGACCGGCAGGGTGTAAGAGAACTCGACGTGCCGGCCGTGCGCGGCACCCCAGGCCTCGGTCTCGGCGATGGCCTGGTTGCGGCGCTGGATCGCGGCGGTGTCGCTCAGCGAGTTCGCCTCGACGTCAAGGTCGATGCGCGGCACGTGGTAGGTGGTGACCAGCGACTCGTAGACCCTCGCGATCGCGTTCACGCTGGTGCAGCTGTCGGCGAGTTCGGTGCCGGTGGTGTCGGCCGTGTACCCGCCGAACGAGGGGATCACGTTCCCGCCGGCCCGCTGGACCGCCGCGATGTCCGCGCCGAAGCTGCCCGCGGCGGTGGCGGAGATCGGCGTGCCGGTGCTCCCGTTCCAGTAAGCCGTGCAGGAACCCGGTTGATCGGTCTGGAGGAAGGCCAGCGTCAGGTACTTGGCGCCGGACGCGGCGGAAAGCTGCGCCAGCCCGCCGTCGGCGGTGTCCCAGCTCTGGAAATACGGCGCGTACAGGTGGGATGGCAGCGCGGGCCGGCCGTCGTCCGCGTACGCGGGGACGGCGGCCGTTGCGCAGGCAGCCACGGCGGCCAGCGCGGCGAGGGCGAAGGCGGGTAGTCGTCTCACGTGCGGAGATCCTCCGGTCGAGTGCGGAACCCAGGACGAAACAAATAGGAAACTTTCCTATTTGTTTTCCTGGATTATTTCCCCGGCATCCGGCCGCGTCAAGGTCAAGCGTGATTTGTAGAGGTAAGTCCCTTTCCCCTCCCGGTCTCGTGCTCCAGACGGGCAGCTGTCGCCTGGCGGCGTATCGGTCAGCTGGCCGATGTCTCGCGGCGCCCGATGTCCCATCATGAAGCCCGCAAGCAATCTCGGACCTCGCCGTAGGCGGCGGACGCGGCACGCCCCTTGGTCACGCGGGTCACCCCCGTTACCACGCAAGGAGCAAGCTGTGCTCGGTTCCGCCCGGTCAGGCGACCCCGTCTTCGCCGCGTGCCTGCGACTCTTTCGCGGCTACCCGCTGGCCGTCAGGCGGCATTACGCGGAGCACCGCTACGGCTCGATGGTGCTGGCGAGCCGCGCCACCGGGGCACCCAGGTTCTTTGTGCTGATCATGGAATGGGATGACCTGTTCGTGCTCCGGCCCTGGGACCGCAGGGACGGCGCCAGGCGCGAGATAGGACCGGACAGCGACGTTCCCGCCGAGGTCCGCCAGGTGATCGAGGGCGGCGTTCCGGTGCCGCGGGACGGTGCGCTGCTTGGCTGGATAACCGGCCGCCAGGTGCAGGCCGTGCTCGCCGCGCACGGCCGGCTGCCCGAGCCCTGGGATGACCCGGCGGCGGTCCCCGGGGTCCTCGTGATGCCGAGAGCGGGCAGTCGGCCCGCTGAATGGCCGCCGCTG
Source organism: Actinomycetota bacterium (assembly GCA_027326205.1). Lineage (GTDB taxonomy): Bacteria > Actinomycetota > Actinomycetes > Streptosporangiales > Streptosporangiaceae > Trebonia. The sequence goes on along the minus strand of DAHWEX010000132.1, from coordinate 20,034 downwards.
ACCGCGGGTCCGTTCGACGACGGCAGGCTGTGGGAATCGGTCGCGCGCGGCCAGATCGTTGACCTGAGCCCGCTGGTCACCTACCAGGCGGGGCTCGTCTTCTGGGTGCCCGGCGCGGAAGGGGCCGCCGAGCGGCACGGCGGTGCCCGCGTGGTCGTCGCCGAGCGGCTGAGCGCCGGCGAGTTCTGGCTGCCGGCCGGCGTCTACGCCGACCACCGGACGCTGCGCGAGGGCACGCCGTCGCTGACGGCCGGTCAACTGCTCGCGCTGCCCGGGGTGACCGACCTGGCCGGCGGCCGCGGCCAGCATCTCCTCGACGCATAGCCAGACCACTAATTAAACAAGATTCGCCATAAGTCGGCTCGCCGTTAGCTTGTTGCCCATTTGTGCTGTCGGGTGGCCGGCGGAGTTGCTACCGTTCCCGGTGCAAGCATTAGCGAGGGGAAATCGCCATGGCCGGGATGGTCTTCTTCACCGACAATTACGCGGACCGCAGCACCGACGACGGGTATCAATTCGAGTTCTACTGCCGCCGCTGCGGGAACGGCTACTCGTCACCGTTTCAGCATTCGGTGACCGGATTCGGCGGGCGCCTGCTCCGCCTCGGCGGGGACATGCTCGGCGGCACCCTCGGCGAGAAGGCGTCGCAGCTAGGCTGGGACGCCGAGTTCATGCGGGACACGGTGCGCGGCTCGACTCGCGACAAGGCGCTTGCCAAGGCCGTCGACGAGATGAAGCCCTACTTCAAGCAGTGCCACAACTGCGGCCAGTGGGTCTGTGACCAGATCTGCTGGAACACCGAGCGCGGCCTTTGCGTGTCCTGCGCGCCCAAGCTCGACCAGGCGATGGCGCAAATGCAGGCGCAGGCGCAGATCGACCAGCTCCACACAAAGATTCAGTCGCAGGACTGGACGAAGGACATTAATTACCGTGACCAGGCGACCGGCCTTTGCCCGTCCTGCGGGCAGGAGAGCGGGGCCGGGAAATTCTGTCAGGGATGCGGCCATCCGCTGGCGGCCGCGCAAACAGCGAACAGGTTCTGCGGAAACTGCGGGACCGTGCTGAATGGCGCGAAGTTCTGCGGCGAGTGCGGCACCCCGGCTAGCTGACCGTGAGCTTCGCCCGGTACCGGCTCGTCGGCGCCAACGGCACCGTGCTCGAGTCGGGTAACGCAGACGTGACCGTGGCGGGCGGTGTTCTCGAGCTCCAGCCCGCCGGGGGCGCCGCGCTGCGCGTCCCGCCCGCCCGGATCGCTTCCATCGCCGAGCCAGAGCCGTTCACCGTCCTCGTCACCCTGGAGGACGGCAGCGCGCTCGAGCTCGGCCGGCTTGGCCGGATGCGGACCCAGTTGCTGGAAGAGCTGCGCGACGCGCGGGCCAAGGCCGCCGCCGCGGAGTCCGGTGCGGTCGGGTGCGACGTCCGGTTCACCGCGGTCGCCGCGGGTTCCCCGGTGGACGTCCACGTCTACGAGGACTCGCTGCTCGTGGTCGCGGGCGGGCAGGTGAAGCGGGCCGGGTTCTCGTTCGTCACGGACGTACGGGTGCGCGACTACACCGTGTTCATCGACATGGCCGGCCAGGACACGCTGGCCGTCACCGGGCTCGGCCGCCGCGGCGACGAGTTCGCCGGCCTGCTCGGCGACCGGCTACGGGAGGCGCGCACCCGGACGTCGGCCTTTCTCGGCGCGCTCTTGCCCGGCCTTGACCCGATGTCGCAGCGTGCCGCCGCCGCCCGGCTGCGCGACGGCGTGGCGGTGCCCGCGCGGGAACTCGACGCGATCCACCCCGAGCTGAGCGCCACCCTGCTGCGGCTCGCGACGCTGCCCGAGCGGTTCGCGGCGGTGGCGGGCCTCGCGGGCCGAGCGGACCTGGCGATCGGCTTGCGGCAGGTGACCTCGGTGCGCCGGGCGGCGGCCGGCCTCACTCCCTGGCAAGACCCGTCGGTGACGCCGCACACCGGCCAGCACGACAGCTCCGGCGGACTGTTCGTGCCCGGCTTCGCCGGGGCGATGGCGGCCAGCGCGATGGGCGGGATGGGACCCGGCGGCTACTGGGCATTCCGCGCGCTCGGCGCGGGGCTGAACTGGAACCCGGGCGGCGCCCAGCGGCCGGTGACCCCGCGCGCCGATGTCCGCCATGGCTTCCTCATCCCGGAGACCGAAGACCTGAGCGCGCTGACCGCGGCCGGCGCCAGCCCGACGATCATGGCGTTCGCGCTGATCTGCCCGGTTCAGGGCGGGGACCCCGTCGCTTACGTGGTCCTTAACCTGCCGGAGCCGGCCACGTACGTCTACCGGGCGGGCGGCCCCGACCCGCGCGCCCTGATCAACCGGGCGCTCGACGAGGCCGGCTTCTCCGCCGCCGCGATGGGCGCGATCGCGGCTGGAGACCTGACATCCCCGCACCGCAGCGACGCCGGGTCTTCGCCGCTGGCCCGCGCGCTGGTGACGGCGATCCCGCACGACGCGTCGTGGCCTGCCCGTATGACCGGGCTGCTGGCCCGCTGAACCGGAAAACGGCACCTGGCCGTGCGGGCCAGGTGCCGTGTCCGTCAACGTGAATGTGGAACTGCCGGGGTCGGCGGGCTCAGCCGGCGGCGGACGAGACCCCCTTGGACGCCTGACCGCCCAGTGACGCCGCCCTCGGCCGGACCCGCTGGTCCAGAATGTCGAAGAGCCTCGCGTCCTTGCTCAGGTCAAGCTTGCGCGCCCAGTGCGCCCCGCTGGCGAGCAGTGCGGGGGCGTCGCCGGTGACCAGGGTCTTCGGGTGGGTGTAGTTGCGCACCGACCAGTCGATGTAGCGGCGGTACTCGGTGGTGAACTTGAACTGGCCGGAGTTGACGAGTACCGAGTGGAAGAACGTCTCCTCGGGGGCCATGACCGTGCGGAAGAAGTCGACCGCGTCGGGGTTGGCCCTGGCGTAATCCCGCACGTACCTGACGCACTTAGCGCGCAGCGTGCAGAAGAACGATCCGCCGTAGCAGTAGAAGCCGGGGCCGAACAGCGAATCGTGCCGCCGTAGGCCCACCACCGCATAGGAGTTGCTTACCCGGACCCAGGGCTGCATCAGGTTGATCGCCATGAACGGGTACATCACCCGGTACTTGAGGTCCGTGGCCTTGCCCAGCCGCCAGTGCCGGTAGTCGTAGCGCATCTCCGCGTCGAACGGCGGAGCCAACTGGAACCTGGTGTCCCCGCGATCTGCCTCGGGGGGAACGCGCTCCGGGAAGACGGCGGTGTACTGGAGGAGTCCGTCAAAACGCGTCGCGTTGAGCCGGGCCTCGATCTCGGCGATGGGGCGCAGCGGGTAGTCCTGACCGGAAAGGTTCTCCAGCCAGTTGTACTCGATGCCGTTTTCCTCGAGCCAGTCGACCGCCGCGAAATAGCGGTCTACGTGCGAAAAGTCTCCGTATCCTCCTCGGTGCAGCAGTACATGGACATTTCCGAGCGCCTCAAGGCTGGCTACGTCAAGCTGCTGGCCCGCCTTGTCGTGGCTGACAAGCACGACGGCGTCTGGGTTGCCCTCCGTGATGACCCTCACCAGGCGCGCGATCTGAGCGGGCCGGGTGTGGGTCTGCATGAAGTAGACAACGTTAGTCCGCGTGCGGTTCGTCTGCGTGCGCGTGGTCTTGGTCGCCATGACCGGCGTACGCCCCTCCTCGATAGGTGCAGTGCGGTTGGGCCCATGAGCCGCGCCCATCAGCCCATGGGAACTGCGCTCAGCAAAAGTAGCAGGTTGATAACGCCTTTGAGCGTCATTGTGCGATGTACAGCGCTACATCATAGATGTTGAGGGTACGTGAGTGTTTCGCGTGATTACTCGCCGTAGACAATATGGTTCGGGTACCGCGTCGCTGATGGAGGCGGTTCGCGGCTTCGGCTACCGGGGCAAGTCGCCCTGACGGCCGGCGGCGTCCGCTGGCGGTGAACGCGGATTGCCCTGCGCCCGGTTCCCAGCCGCGCTGGCGTTCCCTACAGTGAAGGTCATGAGCGAGATCAGCAGGATCTTCCCGCTGGAGAACCGGGCACTCGAACCGCTATGGCGGGAGGTGCTCGGCAGCCGCCTGCGGGCACTGCGCACCGACCGGGACGAGACCCTCGCGCGGACCGCGGAGCGGGCGGGGATCTCGCCCCAGTACCTGTCGGAGGTCGAACGGGGGCGCAAGGAGCCGTCGAGCGAGATGATCGCGGCGCTGGCCGGCGCTCTCGACGTCACCGTCGCCGACCTGATGGCCGCCGCGGCGCAGGACCTCCGCCGCGGCACCGGCACGTTCGCCGCGGTGACCAAGTTCGGCACGAGCACCGAGGTGGCCAGGCCTTCCGGCCCGGTCGCCCTCGCCATGGCCGCCTAGCGCCGCTAGCGCCGCCTAGCGCCGCCTAGCGCTCGGTCAGGATCTGGTCGACAAGACCGTAGTCGACCGCCGCCCGCGCGGTGAAGATCCGGTCCCGGTCGGTGTCGGCCCGCAGCGACTCCACCGGCTGGCCGGTGTGCCGCGACAGCACCGATTCCAGTTCCGCGCGCAGCCGGATGAGTTCGTCGGCCTGCAGGATCAGGTCCGGGATCGTGCCCCGGCCGCTGACTCCCGGCTGGTGCAGGATGACCCGGGCGTGCGGCAGCATGGCCCGCCGCCCCGGCGTGCCCGCGGCCAGTAGCACTGCCCCGGCGGCGACGGCCTGGCCGATGCAGGTGGTCGCCACCGGCGCCTTGATGTACCGCATGGTGTCGTAGATGCCCAGCATCGAGGGGATGTCACCGCCCTCGCAGTTGATGTAGAGGTTGATCTCCTGGTCGGGGCTCTGGCCCTCGAGGAAGATGAGCTGCGCGGCCAGCGTGTTGGCGACACCCGGGTCGATCGCGGTGCCGAGCACGATAATCCGCTCGGTCAGCAGGTGCGAGTAGACGTCCATGATCCGCTCGCCGCGCGGGTGATCGCCGATGACGTTGGGGATCGTGTAGCCGCTCATGCCGCGCCTCCCGCGTTCGCCTGGGCGGCCGCCGCGGTGGCCGGCGCCGCCGATGGCCGCAGCCCGAATGGCCGCCTCTTCGACGGCATGAGCTGGGCGAAGGTCTCGGCGATGGAGTCGATGAACCCGTATTCCCTGGCCTCGGCGGCCGTGTACCAGTGGTCGTGCCGGGAGTCCTCGAAGACCCGCTGCACCGGCTGGCCGGTGTCCTCGGCGATCAGGCCGAGGACCGTGTCCCTGGTCAGCCGCAGGTCGGCGGCCTGGAGTTCCACCTCGACGGCGGAGCCGCCGATGCCGGACGACCCCTGGTGCATGAGGATCCGGGAGTGCGGCAGCGCGTGCCGCTTCCCCTTGGTCCCCGACGAGAGCAGGAACTGCCCGGAACTGCAGGCGATACCGAACACCAGCGTGGCGACGTCGCAGGGGATGAGCCGCATGATGTCGCGGATCGCGAGCATCGACGGCACCGAGCCGCCGGGCGAGTTGATCCAGAGCGCCACGTCGCTCTCCGGATCCTCGTCGGCGAGCGTCAGCAGTTGGGTGGCGAGCAGCGTGCCGTTGTCGTCATCGAGGGCGCCGTCCAGCACGAGCACCCGCCGCTGCAGCAGCGACTGCCGGTACTGCTCGGTGAATACCGGGATCTTCGTTTCCTGAGCCATGCCCCTAGCCTGCGCGGTCAACACCCGCCGCCGGCGACGGCGCTGCCCTCGGCAGATCCGCCGTCAGCAGCGCGGCCGCGGCTTCGTGCTTCCGCGTGGACAGCCCGCAGCCCCGCGGCACGGCCGGCCGGTGCCCGCGAGCGCATCGCGATGACGCGTTCACTAGTTGAATTTTAAAAATATCGATGCGCTCGACTGGAAGTTGCGCGGTGCGCAATTGCATCAATATCTCGGAAGCGCGGATACCTTGCTACATGCCCTGATATAAGTACATATGCGGGAGCCTTAACCGACTTGCGGTGCGATTTCTACTCGGTCAACCTACTCAGCCACCTGATCTCTTTGCGCTGCCCGGAAACAGGAACGTCCGCTCGCGGCGGCCGGTGCAGGCCGCGGCGGCGAGCGGGGGAGAGCCGTACCTCGTCAGCACGCCAGTAAAGGACTGAACGCAGATGGACCGGCATGATCTTGTCACCGAACTGCGCGACCTGCGCGAACAGGTTCCGGGGGTTACCGGCACGCTCGTCGCGGCCAGCGACGGCCTGCTCGTGGCGGCGGACCTGGACTCCGGCGCCGACCAGGGGGTGGACCCAGAGCCCCTCGCCGCGATCGCCGCCGCCAGCCTGGGCATCGCCCGCCGGTTCGTCGGCCTCACCAGGCAGGGGACGCTTGGGCGGGCGGTCACGCACGCCAGTCGCGGGCACGTGGCGGTCTACGCCGTCGGCGACGTCGCGGTGCTCGCGGTGCTCGGCGACGAAGACCTCGACGTTGACCGTCTCAACCAGAAGTCCCAGCTCACGCTGGGCCGGATCGGCATCATCCTCGCCGACCAGAAACGGCAGGCCGGTGCTTAAGCCGGGTCGTACCAGGTCTCGCGGGGGATAAGCCGGGACGAGGGGCCGGGGAACCCGGGAGCCTCGGGGGGACGGCACCACCGCTCCGCTGCGGCTCACGACCGGGTCGACGACCCGCCAGGAGGCCTCGGCCGTTTCCCGCCGCGCGAGCCTGTGTCTACTACTCAGTAGCGGGATCAATGCCGATAGTAGTTTCCGTAAATTTTTGACTATTCAGTCACATTTGCCATCCATTGCCGGAACGCTTGCTAGCGGGATAAATCGTTCGGGCGGCTCGCCCGGCGTCGGGGGTCTGCTACGCGCGCTGCACCCCGTGATGGCAACGGCACGAGGGCGGTTTAGGCTGCCCGCGTGCCACAAGGGGGAGAGCACGACATGGGTTCGGCGTGGCCAGGCCCTTCGGACATAGATCCGCACTCCAGAAATGACATGACACTTCCCGACCTGTACGCGAGCGGCCGGGGGTCGCGCACGCTCGCGCCGCCGCGGCCGCCCGAGCAGGCCGAAGATGCCCGGCCCGCGGAGCCGCAGGGGAAGGCCGCGGGGAAACGGCGGCGGCAGTGGGGCGGCGACCGCCGGAACACCCGGGCGATGCCGATTGTGCCCGATCCGGTCACCGACACCCGGGTGGCGATGGGCCGGCTCGCCATCATCGTCACGGTGTGCGCGTGGCTGGCCTACACCGTCATGTGGTTCTTCAGCGACTTCTTCCACCCGGGCTACGAGGGCGCGGTCGCCAGGACCGAGGAGGTGCTGTACCTCGTCATCGTCACGCTGCTCACGGTCTCCGCGCTGGCTTACCTGCTGAGCAGGCTCGGGTTCATGTACCGCACGCGGACCCACCACCGGGCCACCCGCGCCAGCCTGGACCAGTACTACGACGCACGGCAGCCGACGCTGACCACGATCATCCCCTCCTACCAGGAGGAGGAGCGGGTCATCCGCACCACGCTGCTGTCGGCCGCGCTCCAAGAGTACCCGGACAAGCGGGTGGTCCTGCTGATCGACGACCCGTACGTGCCCAAGACCAGCAAGGCGCGCGAGCAGCAGGAATCCGCGCGGGCACTGCCGGGGAAGATCGAGCGGCTGCTGGCCGAGCCCGCCCGCCGGTTCGCCGGCGAGATGCAGTCGTTCGAGATGGCCATGCGGCGTGGTGACCGGCTCGGGCCGTCCTCGATGACCGCGCTCGCCAGCACCTACGGGGAAGCGGTCAGCTGGCTGGAGAACCTGGCGGAGCGGCAAGAGATCGTCGACCATACCGACGAGTTCTTCGTCAGCGAGGTGATCCTTCGCCTGGCGGAGTCGTTCGACGAGGTCAGGACCGCGCTGCTGGAGTCGCAGGCCGAGGGGGTGGTGCTGCAGGCGCAGATGTTCCGCCGCCTGTACCGGCGGCTGGTGTGGACGTTCAGCGCCCGGGTGTCGAGTTTCGAGCGCAAGAAGTACGTGTCGCTGTCGCACGAGCCCAACAAGGCCATGAACCTCAACAGCTACATGGGGCTCATGGGCGGCACGTATCACGAGATTCAGACCGTGGGCGGCCCGGCGCTCGTCCAGGCCGCCTCGGGGCAGGGCCTGCAGATCCCCGACCCGGATTTCGTGGTGACGCTGGACGCCGACAGCGTGCTGCTCCCGGAGTACTGCCTGCGCCTCGTGTACCTGCTGGAGCAGCACGAGTACCAGGACATGGCGATCGCGCAGACGCCCTACAGCGCGTTCCCTGGCTCGGCGACCCGGCTGGAGCGGATCGCAGGGGCGACCACCGACCTGCAGCACATCGTGCACCAGGGCCTGACCTACTACGACGCCACCTTCTGGGTCGGCGCCAACGCCGTCATTCGCAAGAAGGCCCTGAACGAGATCGCCGAGACCTCGTACATCGGCGACTGGGAGATCAAGCAGTACATCAAGGACCGGACGGTCATCGAGGACACCGAGTCCACGATCGACATGGGCATCGCCGGCTGGCGGCTGTTCAACTACCCTGAGCGGCTCAGCTACTCCGCGACCCCGCCGGACTTCGGATCGCTGTGCATCCAGCGGGCCCGCTGGGCCAACGGCGGCCTGCTTATCCTTCCCAAGCTGCACCGTCAGGCCCGCATCCGCCGCACCGAGGGGCAGCGCAGCCGGTTCAGCGAGCTGTTCCTGCGCTGGAACTACATGGCGTCCATCTCCTGGAGCTCGGCCAGCCTGCTGATCCTGCTCGCCTTTCCCTTCTCCGCCACCCTGATCAGCCCGCTGCTCGGCCTGATCGCGCTGCCCTACTTCATGGCCATGGCCAGCGACCTGCGCTACTGCGGGTACAAGCGGCTGGACGTGCTGCGCATCTACGGCTTCAACCTGATCCTGCTCGGCGTCAACCTGGCCGGAACCTTCTCCTCGATCGTGCAGGGCATCACCGCGTCCAAGGCCCCGTTCGCCCGCACCCCGAAGGTCAAGGACCGGACCGTCGTCCCGCCTTTCCTGCTGCTCGCGCCGTATGTGCTGATCGGGCTGGCCGGGTCCACGCTCTACCGCGCGTACGAGTACCACCTGACGGAGAACTTCTTCTACGCCGCGCTCAACGTCATCCTGGCCTGCTACGCGGCCAAGGCGTTCATCGGCCTGCGCAACTCGGCTGTCGACCTGTGGATCCACGGAACCTCGCTGCTGTACAAGTCGTCCGAGCGCCGCCGGCGTTTCCTCGGCCTGTGGCGGCGCCCGGTCGAGCAGCCCAGGCAGACCGACTGGCGCAGCGTGCTCCTGGCTGGCTACGCCGACCCGCAGTACCAGTCGGCCGTCGGCCGGGTCCGCATCGCGTCCGTGACCGCCCAGGCATCCGCTCCGGTCCCGCCGGCCGGCCCGCCCAAGCGCCGCTTGTCCCTCGCCCGCGTGCTCGTCGCCCTCGTCCTGCTGGCCGGGTGCGGCTACGGCGGCTACCTGGGTCTCAAGACGCGGCTGCTCGCGCCGGCCGCGGCGGCCACGCACCAGACCTGGTTCGCGCCGTACGTCGACGTCACGGCCACGCCGACCTACCAGTTCCAGAGCACGTCCGCCGACCCGGCCAGGCAGAGCGTCCTCGGCTTCGTGGTCGCCTCCTCCGCGTCGCAGTGCACCCCGAGCTGGGGTGCCGCCTACTCGCTGGCCGCGGCGGACCAGCAGCTCTCGGTCGGTGCCCGCATCGCCGAGCTGCAGCAGGACGGAGAGCAGGCCGTCGTGTCGTTCGGCGGCCAGGCCAACACTAGCCTGGACCTCGCCTGCGCGACCGCCGCCAGCCTCACGTCCGCCTACCAGTCGGTGATCGGCGACTACCACCTCAGCACGATCGACCTGGACATCGAGGGCGCCGCGCTCGACGACTCCGCCGCCGCGCAGCGGCGCGCCCAGGCCATCGCGGCCGTGGAAAAGGCCGACCCCAGGCTGAACGTATGGCTGACCCTCCCGGTCGAGCCGTCCGGCCTGCAGGACAACGCCCTCACGGTAATCGGGTCGATGCTCCGCGCCCACGTGTCCATCTCCGGCGTCAACGTGATGACAATGGACTTCTCCGCGCCGCCCGGAACGGGCAGCACGATGGGCCAGCTCGCCGAGAAGGCGCTGAGCGCCACGGCCGGGCAGCTCGCCACCGTGTACCGGCAGTACGGCATCGGGCTGAGCGGGCAGCAGATCTGGCAGGGGCTCGGCGCGACGGTGATGATCGGCCAGAACGACATCCAGGGCGAGAACTTCACCGTGAGCGACGCGCAGAGCCTGGTCGGGTTCGCGGGCCGGAACCACCTGGGCCGGATCTCCATGTGGTCGCTGAACCGGGACACCCAGTGCGGCTCGTCCTTCCCCGAGGTCGGCATGCTCTCCACCTCGTGCAGCGGCACGGCGCAGTCGGGCCTGGAGTTCTCGCAGGTCTTCGGCGAGCTCCAGGGCAGCGTGGTGTCGTCGGGCACGGGCACGGTCGTGCCCGCCGTGGCGGACACCAACCCGGCCGACGCCCCGTACCCGCTGTGGTCGGCGGCCGCCAGCTACCCGCTCGGCTACAAGGTCGTCGAGAACGGCGAGATCTACCAGGCCAAGTGGTACAACAGCGGCAACGACCCGCAGGCGCAGGTGCAGTACTCCTGGCAGACGCCCTGGGAACTGCTCGGACCGGTGCTGTCCGGCGACCATGCCCCGCAGATCGCCACGCTGCCCGCGGGCACCTACCCGGCGTGGTCGGTCAGCACCCAGTACCAGTCCGGCAGCCAGGTGCTCTACCAGGGGCTGCCCTACCAGGCCAAGTGGTCGAACCAGGGGGTTTCCCCGGCCACGGCGACGACCGACCCGGCCGGGTCGCCGTGGAAGGCGAGCTACAGCGTCCCCGGTGAGCCAAGCGGCACCGTCGTCGGCGGGGCCTCCGGCGGCTCGTCGTCTCCGTCCGCGACCCCCGCCGCGACGCCGACGTCGTCCTAGCGGTTTCCCCGGCGAGGCCGACGGCGCACCACCGCCGGCCTCGCCGGGCGGTTCCCGGGTTCACGCCTCCGGGCCTCCCCGCTGCCGCCCGTCCCGGCGGCGAGCAGCAGGAAGGGCAGCGCGGCGACGCAGAGCGCGGCCAGTATGATGCCCGCCACGGTGGCCGCGCCCTCCCCGCCCAGGCCGGCCAGCGGCGAAAGGCCGGCGCCGACCAGGAACGGCAGCGCGCCCACCCACGCGGACGCCGTTCCCGCGATGGCCCCCTGGCTGGCCAGCGCGATCGCGGTCGCGTTCGGCCGCATGCTGCCGAAGAAGGAGATGAAGAAGAAGAGCGGCACGAGCAGCACCGCAAGCGGCGGGTGCCCGGTGAGCGCCGCCGCCAGGAAGCCGACCGCGCCCGCCGCCATCACCACCTGCGAGAGCAGCACCACCCTGGCGGCCGGGACCCGCTTGACCAGCCGCACGCCGAGCTGGGCCATCGCCACCAGGCCGATCGAGTTGATCATGAAAAACACGCTGAAGAGCTGCGGCGACTCGTGGTACGCGTCCTCGACGATGAACGGCAGCGCGGAGATATAGGTGATGAGCGCGGCGTTGCCGCAGGCGATGGCCAGCGTGTAGCCGACGTAGCGCCGGTCGTGCAGCAGCGACCGCGAGTCCGCGGCGAGCTGGTGCAGCCGCGACGGGGTGCGCCGCTCGGGCGGGAGTGTCTCCGGCAGGAACCACGCGAGCAGCAGCAGCACCAGGCCGACCGCCGCGAGCACCCCGAACACCCCGCGCCAGCTGGTGAACCGCAGGATCTGCCCGCCGACTACCGGCGCGAGCACCGGTGCCAGCCCGAACACCAGCATCAGCGAGCCGAGCACGCGCGCCAGTTCCGCCCCGGTATACAGGTCGCGGACGATCGCGAGCGACAGCACCACGCCGCCGGCTCCGGCCATGCCCTGCAGGAACCGGAAGACGATCAGCGCGCCGATGTCCGGTGCGGCCGCGCAGGCGACAGACAGCGCGGTGAACGCGACAAGGCCCGCGAGCAGCGGCTTCTTCCGCCCGAGACCGTCGCTGACCGGCCCGGCGACGAGCTGCCCGATCGCGAGCCCGGCCAGGCACCCGGACAGCGTGAGCTGCACGAGCGCCTGCGAGGCATGCAGGTTCGCCGCGATCGTCGGGGTCGAGGGCAGGTACATGTCCATTGACAGGGGACCGAACGAGGACAGTGCCCCGAGCACCGCCAGCATCGCGATCCGGCGCCGGGGCCGGACCGACGGCGCGACGATAGTTTCCATTGCTAACGGATGCTATGCCGGCCGGGTGCCCCGTGCCGACGTGCGGGTCTCCAGCGGTGACCTCGCTTTTTAGGCGCTGCGGACAAACCGGCCGTTCCCCGTCGACTGCCGGCCGACTGCCCGGCCGCCGCCGGGGAACCGCTCGGTCAGCTCCTCGTCCGGTTCCAGGGCCAACGGTGTCTCCCGCCTGCCGCTGAGTCTGCTGAGTTCTGACGGACAGCGCCGGGCGCGAACGGCTGGCCGTCAGTACTTCAGTACTTCAGTGCTACGGAGAAGGACCGCGACGGGGAGGACGCTGAATGGACGGGCCGTTCGACAAGGCCACGGTGGCCGGGCTCGCTGAGGCGCTGCGGCTTGACCCGACGCTGGCCGGCGAGCCGGAGCGGCTACGCCGGGCGCTCGCCGACCTCGCGCCCGATGACGAGCGGGGCGGTTGGCTGCTCGCGCTCGCCGCCGCCGCTGGGGTGCCGGCGCTCCTCGGGCAGGGCCTCGTCGCGGAGGCGCATGCCCGGCTCTGTGACCTCGCCGCCTGCCGCGCCGACGCCGCCGCCGCCGCGGTCGAGGCCTGGGCGCGGGCCCTCGACGGCGCGGCGGAAGCCGGCGAGTTCGCCGCGGACGAGGTGGCAGCGGGCGGCGGGGAGAACTGGCCGGAAGGCGTGCTCGCCGGCCTCGACCCGGACGCGGGCGGCGCCGCCGCAGGGCCCGGCGAGCAACCGGGGATGCCCACCGCGCTGCGCGTCGCGCTGTGGCCGGACGGCGGACCGGTGCTCGCCGCCGTCACCATGCAGGGCGTCTTCGTGGTCGACGGCGTCCAGGCCTACGGCCGCTGGCGGCGGGTGGCCGACGTGCGCGCCCCGCTGTCCCGCGATGCCGCGCTCGCGCTTGAGACCGTGCCCGGCCGGGTGGCGTGGACCGACCACGACGGCGTGCGCGTCCGCGCGCTGCGCAGGCGCGGCGCGCGGCTCGTGCTCGGCGAGCCCCGGGTGCTCGCAGTCCCGCCGGACGGCGCACAGGCCCGCTACCCGGTGGCCGTGCTCGGCCAGCCTGGCGGCGACCTGTCCGTGCTGTGGACGCAGGACCGGCTGCACTTGACGCTGACCGAGGACCGCGCCTGGGGCACGCGGACCCAGCCGGGCCTCGTCCCCGGTGCCTGCGGTGCGGGGGAGCGGCTCAACGGGCTGCACTGGTGCCTGGAGACAGAGCAGACCGGCTGGCTGCTGTGCCGGACCGACCGGGGACGGCTCCTCGCCGCCCGCTGGGACGTGCCGTTGAACGAGGCGGGGCACTGGGCCGACCTGGAGCCGCCCGCCGTTCCCGTCGCCGCCACGCTCGTCTGCGTCGGCGAGGTCGTGTTCGCCGTCGCGGCCACCCAGCAGGGCGACCTGCTCAGCCTGGACGTCAGGGGAGCGCTCAGCGGCTACGCCGGCTGGCACAGCGTGGACCGGCCGGCCCAGGTCAGCGCGGCACCGCCGCCCCGCGTCCTCGCCTCGGGGGCCAGGCGCGACCGGCCGGCCCTGCCCGGCTGGCTCGCGCTCGCGGGACCCGGCGGAGTCTGGGCCATGCCAGTCACCCGGTCCGGAGACACCCTCGAGTGCGGCAACCCGGCCAACGTCTGGACCGGCGAGTGAGCACCACCGCCGGCCCGGTGCGGCCCGTTTACCTGCTGCTCGACACCTCGGGCTCGACCGCGCGCGGCGGCTTCGCGGACGGCCGCGACCAGGCCATGCCGCTGGTCGTTGACCAGGCCGCGCGGCACGGCGGGCTGGCCCTCGCGGTGCTCATGTACGGGACGCGGGCGGACACCCTGGTCTGGCTCGGCGATCCCGCCGACATCAAGCTCATCCCGGTGGTCAGGCCCGGTGGCCTGTCCTCGCTCGCTGCCGGGCTGCGCCTGCTCGCGGATTCGGTGCGCGCCGACATCGCCCGGCTCACCGCCGACGGCGTCGGCTGCCTGCCGCCAGCGGTGCTGATCGTGGCCGACGGACTGCCCACCGACGAGGCCGGCGCGCTGCTTGACGCGCGAGCCGACCTCGCGGCCGCGCTGACGGACACCGGCGGGTCGCCGCCGCCGCTCTTCGCGGTGCCCGCGGCAACCGACCGGCTCGCGGTCGCGGGCCTGCGCATGGGGTTCTACCCGCTCGATACCGCAACGCCGGCCACCCTGGCCTGGTCGGTCCGCGGGGCCTTCGACCGCCTCCTGGCCGGGGGCGCGGGCTAGTTCCGGACGCGGCCGGCCGGCGCGGCCTTCCGGTGTCCGTCAGCCTATAGGCGGCCATGCGGGCGTCGTCTGATGGAACGGCGTGCCATGGGGAAGCCGCCTTCGGGAAGGTGAGCGGTGTGCGGACGGAAGGAGGGGTGTCCGCTGTGACCTCGGAACTTTGGTGCCGGGCGTGCGGTGCTCAGGCCCAGCGGAGCGATGCGTGGTGCAGCCTGTGCGGGGTGGCGCTTGACCGGCCCGACCCGGGAGCGGCGCGCGTCGGCCAGGTCATCTCGGTCAAGGGGAAGCTCTTGCGGCGCAACGGCATCGCGCTGCACGAGGCCGGCGGCACGGTGCTCGTGCTGCTGAAGGGCGACGAGACGGTGGACATGCCGGCGGCCGAGTTCGATGCCGCGAAGCCGGTTGAGGTGCCGGGGCCGCCGGTGGGCGGGGCGGCCGGGCGGCTGTGGAAGGCGCTGCGCGCCTACCAGGTCAGCCAGCTTGACGGCAAGTGGAACCCGCAGCAGCTCCTGGATGCCGCACTAGTGCACGCCGTGGCGTCCAACGGAACGCGCCGCGCCGCCGCGCTCGACGCGCTGACCCTCGGCGCGCCCGACCTGCTGCCCGCGCTCGGGCTGACCGCACCGGAACTCGCCTGGTACCAGGCGCGGGCGGCGGCAGGGGCCGGCGATACCGCCACCATGCTCGGCTGGCTTGAGCAGCTACCCGCGCAGGGCTATGCGCTGCGCGTGCCGATGCTGCTCGTGCTGTCCGGCGACCTGCTCCGCGATGCCGCGCTCGGCGCCCGCGCCGCCGCGCTACTCGCCCCGTTCGCGTCGGCGGACGCCGATGCCCGCGCGCTGCACGCCGCGCTCGCCAGGCCGGGCACCGTGGACGTCACCGGGCCGCTCGTGCCGTTCGCGGTCGCGGCCGAGAGCGCGGACGGCCAGCTCGCCCAGTGGGCCGGCGCGATCGCCGCCGCGGAAAGGCCCGCCCGGCCCTTCCCCAACGGCCTGCCCGTGACGGCCGCGTTCGACTCCTTCCTCAGGTTCCGGGCGGACATGCCGTACACCTCGACGGTGGACACGCTGCGCTGGCTGCCGCTGCCGCTGCTCGATGAGATGATCGACGGCGGCACCGTGCCGCCGGCGCTGGCCGGGCAGCCCGGCTGGCCCGAGCGCACCGCGGCCTACGTGCGCAGCCGCCTCGACCCTGGCGGCGCCAGCCTGGCCGACCTCACCGCTGCCGGGTTCACCGCCGAGCTCGCCCGCAGGCACTATCTGTCGCAGGACGTCACCGCGCTCGACGCGCTGGCAGCGGATCACGAGGCGGTGCGGCACTACCGCGCGCTCGCCGCGTGGCGGACCGGGACCGGACGGCCCGGTCTCGACGGGCTGCGGCCCGAGGCGGCACTCGTGCTCAGCCAGGTGGCCGAGGCTCGGGCCGCCGTCGCGGCCGGCCAGGACGCCGCGCTGACCGAGACGATCGCCGCGGACCCGACCTGCTGGCCGCTGCTGTGGCAGGGCGCGCTGCAGGGCGCGCTCCGGCTGCCCGGACCGCTGGCCGGGCGGTACCCGCGCTTCGCCGAGTGGCTGGCGCTGTGCGGCATCCAGCGCCTGCTGTTCCAGTCCCGCTGGGACGACGCGGCCGGCGCGGGACGCGCGCTCGCCGACCGCACCCGGACCGAGGTGACGAGCGACGAGGCGCTGAACATGGTCGCGTTCGCCGAGTTCCAGCTCGGCAAGCCCGCCACCGCGCTGCAGACCCTGGATGAGGCGCTCGGCGGCCGGTACACCACCGGGTTGCTCGTCAACGCGAGCGTGGTCGCCGCGAGCCAGGGATCGGTCGCGGCGATCCCGTACCTGGCCAAGATCAACGCCGAAACACAGGACCCGGCGGTACGGGCCGGCGCGGTCGAGCGGGCGGTCGACCTGTGGCGGCAGGACGATTCGTCGCCCGAGTACCCGCCGGAGCTGCGGGCGCTGGTCCGCGCGGCCCTCGGGCAGCGGCAGGCCGACGAGTTGCACAAGACGCTGGTCCTCGTCGCGTCCGGGCAGGACAGGGAGTGGCTGGCGGGCGACGGGGCCGTTCGCTCGGTCAACCCCGCGCAGGCCGCCTGGGTGAAGTACCAGCGCGCGTGGGCGCGGCGCAAGACGGACGGGTCGCAGGAAGGGCTTGTCGACATCGCGAACGTGCTCGTCGAGCTGACGAAGTCGCCGTCTGCGCCGGACTGGGTGGCCCAGGAGCTGAGGCAGTTCACCAAGAACCTCGACGAGCTGGTGCACGTCGACTTCGGCGACACGTCCGCCGTTGTGCTGACCCCGGCGATCGAGGCGCTGGTGGCGGGTGACGTGCTCGAGCTGACCTACCGGATCGTGCTGGCCGTTCAGGCTGCCACCCACACGGCCTTCTTCATGGCCGAGGAGAACGGCTGCGTGACGCCCGAGTACGAGCAGCGCATGCTCTTCGCCGCCGTCCGGGTGTACCAGCAGCGGAAGGACGAGCTGCCCGAGTCCGACCGCGATTACGTCGCCGATCAGGTCGCGATGTGCGTCGGCGTCACCGGCTTCGCGGTGCGGGTCGGCGTGATCAACCTCTGGGACGATGCCACCCAGCGCTTCAACAAGCTGGTCGAACGGATGTCGTACGCGAGCGACTACGTCCAGCAGGAGAGGATCATGCGCCAGAAGGGCGACATCCTGAACCGGGAACTCGACCCGCTGCCCAAGCGGCTGCGCGCTTACCTGGCCCTGCTCGCGCAGTTGCCGCTCGACGACCGGGCACGCGAGACCCAGCGTCAAATCACGGACACAGTCACCGAGATGGAAGCCGAGATCGCGCGGCTCCGGCCCAGCGTGAGGTGAGCGCCATGGAGAGAAACCCGTACGTGATCTTGGGTGTCCCGTTCGGCTCGCCCAAGTCGGTGGCGAACGCGGCGTTCGCCAGGAAGGCACAGGCGCTCAAGCGCGACGGCGGCAGCCTGGACCAGATGACCGACCTGACATGGGCGCTGCAGCGCGTCAGCGTGGCGATCAGGGAGCCGGCCACCGCGATGGAGCTGTACCGGATCCCCGCCGACCCGGAGGCGTTCCAGGCTGACGGCGACGGCGTGCTGCGCCCGCCGCCCGAGCGGCTGCCCCCGGTCGACGGTGACCGCGCCTCCGCCCTTGAGGGCCTGCGGCAGGGCGCGGCCCGCGAGTACCTCCGCTACCTGGTGTCGGTCCGCGCCACCAGGGTGACGCTGCCGCCGCCTTGACGAGCCCCCGCCGGGTGAGAACCGTCATGACACGACAACCGATAAGGGGAGCCCCTCGATGATGAAACGCTGGCGTGC
This sequence comes from Actinomycetota bacterium, assembly GCA_027326205.1. Lineage (GTDB taxonomy): Bacteria > Actinomycetota > Actinomycetes > Streptosporangiales > Streptosporangiaceae > Trebonia. Next base: position 2,322 of record DAHWEX010000132.1, on the reverse strand, counting down.
GCTGCAGGAGGTGGTCGACCGGATCTCCGGGCAACTCGACCAGCTCGACCGGCGCGTGGAAAAGATGGAAGTGATCATCATGGTCCGCGAGCCGTCTACCGGCGTCGCCGCCGAGGCCTACGACGGACTGCGCAAGCAGGTCGTCGCGGCGGTGACCGAACGGACCGCGCACCTCAAGCAGCTCGCGCAGATCGACGCCGCGCTGACGGCCGGCGCCGACGCGGAGATGATCGGCAAGATGGTGCGCGGCTTCGCCGACCAGGCCAACCTCGGCCGGGTCACCGACGCCGGGCACCCCGAGCGCGAACTGCTCTTCGAGCTTGTCGAGGACCTGGGCGGGCGCCATGAGGTGCTCGAGCCGGCCTACGTGGACGTGAACAACGGACGGGTGATCAGGCGCGGCAGCATGCGCCGGACGGCGACCGTGGCCAGGCACTCCGCGCCGCCCGGACCCGGACCCGGACCTGGACCCGGACCCGGACCAGGTCAGCAGGGTGACCCTGGCCAGCAGCAAGCCCCCTGGGAGTAAGGAGTAGGCAGTGAGCGTCGCATACGGCATTGACTTCGGCACCACCAACAGCGTGCTCGCGCGGGCGACCGCCACCGGCACCGAGGCGATCATCCTGGACGACCAGCTCCCCGGCGAGTGGCAGGGCACCGGGTTCGACAAGGTGCTGCCGTCGGTGATCGGGTTCGACCTGGCCGGCCAGCCGACCTTCGGCTGGCGGGCCAAGACCATGGAGGGTGCCAAGCTTGAGGCGGTCAAGCGGCTGTTCGCCACCGAGGACCAGGTGGTGATCGGCAGCCAGCGGCTCGACGTGGAGACCGCCGCCGCCATCTTCTTCCGGCACGTCCAGGGCCGGGCCGCGGCAAGCGGCCTGATGGAGCGGCTTGACCGCGCGGTCGTCACGATTCCCGCGAACAGCAGGGGCAAGGCCAGGTACCGGACCAAGCTGTCGGCGGGCCTGGCCGGGATCGAGGTGAGCGCGCTGATCAACGAGCCCACCGCGGCGGCCATGGCCCACGCCCGCGCGATCGGCGAGAACCAGCGGATCCTGGTCTTCGACTGGGGCGGCGGCACGCTCGACGTCACCGTGCTCGAGGCCGTCAACGGCGTCTTCATCGAGGAGACCTCAAAGGGCATTCAGCGCCTCGGCGGCATCGACCTCGACATGAAGTTCATGGAGACGCTGCTGCCCAGGATCTCCGGGTCCGACGCGTGGCGCCCGCTCGAGCGCGACCTGTTCCGGCTCAGCCTTGAGCGCGCCAAGATCGCCCTGTCGGCCGGCGACAGTACGTACGTCGCGCTGCCGCGCGGCGGCACGATGGAGGTCACCAGGGCGCAGTTCGTCGAGGCGGTGGCGCCGCTGCTGAACCGGACACGCGAGCCGGTCGAGACGTGCCTGCGGGAAAGCGCGGGCCGCATCGACCACCTGGTGATGGTCGGCGGCAGTTCGAAGATCCCCGCCGTGCAGTCCATGATCGCCGACCTGGTGGGGGCGGAACCCGACGCGCGCATCGACCCGATGACCGCGATCGCCGAGGGCGCCGCCATCGCCGACGGAATCCTCCAGGGCATCATCACCGACCTGCAGTTCTTCGTCGGCACCGAGCACGCCCTCGGCACGGTCGTGCACAACCCGGGAGATCCCGCCGAGGGCGGGTTCTCCGTGCTCATCGGCCGCAACACCAAGTACCCGGCCAAGGCGACCGACGCCTACCTGCCGGGCAACGACTTCCAGGAACTGGTCGACGTGGAGGTGATCGAGGGCGACCCGGACAAGCCGATCGGCCACGAGGACAACGTCGTGCTGAAGTCCTGGACCGTGACGCTGCCGGAAAAGCGGCTCAAGGTGGACGCCGCCTTCGACATCACCTACCTCTACGACGTGGACGGCATCTTGCACGTCAGCGCCCAGGACCGGCGCAGCGGGCAGGTATTCATGGACGAGGAGCTGAGCTTCGGCGCCGCCGAGGACCGCTCCGCGCTTCCGAAGCTGCGCCGTGACGTGGACCAGCTCATGGCCGGGACCACCCGGTCGGCCGGGACGGCGGCGCCCGTCCCGCCGCGGGGGCCAGGCCTGAGCGACGCCTCCCGCCTCGTGATCAGGCGGGCCGAGGACAAGGTCATCCCCTATATCGACGACGAGGACGCGCGGGTGCTCAGGAGCCTGGTCGCCCGGCTGCAGGAGGCGGAGCGGCAGGAGGAGGAGGCCTGCCGGGCCACGCTCGAGCGCGAACTGCGCAAGCACGCCTACTTGCTGTAACGCTGTAACGCTGTAACGCTGCTCTCCCGTGGCCCCGGCGAGTGGCGGGCCGGGG
>DAHWEX010000131.1 GCA_027326205.1 Actinomycetota bacterium | reverse complement strand
GCCCAGGCGGAGCAGATGCTCAGCGAGGCCAAGACCGACGCGGAGCGGCGCAGGCTCACCGCGCAGCGCGAGGTCGAGGAGCTCACCCGCCAGAAGGACAACATCAGCACCCACCTCGCCCAGGTGCGGCAGCTGCTCGGTGGGCAGCTCGGCATGCAGATGCCGCAGATGCCGCAGATGCCGTCGATGGACTCGACCGTGGCCGCCGCACCCGCCAAGCCGGCCGTCGAGAGCGCGCCCGCGCAGGCGCCGGTCACCCGCCCGGCGGGCAGCGTCCCGCGGCCCAGTGCCGCGAGCGACGGCGCGAAGGCCAACGACGAGGACTGGTGGACCGAGTAGGGACAGGTTCCGCAGAGCCTGACGGGGCTCGTTTTCGTTAGCGAGGCGGAAGGTCCGGACCCGGACGGGGGCCGGGCCTTCCGCCTTTCCTGTCCGCGTTTGGTCCTCAGCCGACCCAGGTCGTGGGCAGCGGGTTCCCGCCGGGCAGCGCCACCGGGTTGACGACGCGGACGATTTCGCTCAGCACGACGCGGACGTAATTCTCCCCCACCCACAGGTGCTTGGCGCCGTCCACGCCGATCACCGCGGCCTGGGGCACCCGGGCGAACCGCGTGCGCGCCTCGTCGGGGCGCAGGTATTCGTCGAATTCCGGCACCAGGGCGGTCAGCGGACGCCCCGACCCGGCCCAGTTCTCCAAGTCCGCGTCGGTCGCCCGGCGCAGCGGCGGTGACAGCAGGATGCCACCCTGAACGCCGGGCAGCAGGCCCCACTTGAGCGTCAACTCGGTGCCGAAGGACCAGCCGAGCAGCCAGATGTTCGGCAGCCCGGCGTCGACGGCGTACTTGACGGCGGCGGCCACGTCGTAGCGCTCGGTCTCGCCCGCGCCGAACTCGCCCTCGCTCTTGCCCTGCTCGGACGCGGTGCCGCGGGTGTTGAACCGGAGCACGGCCACGTCGGCTAGCGCGGGAAGCCGGTTCGCCGCCTTCCGGTAGACGTGGCTGTCCATCATGCCGCCGTGGGTCGGCAGCGGGTGCAGGCAGACGAGCGTGGCGGCCGGGTCGCCGCCCTCCGGCTGCGCCAGTTCGCCGATCAGGCGCAGCCCGTCCTGCGTGGTCAGCGTGATCGGGGTCCGGCGCGCGGGCAGGACCGTTCCAGCCTTAATGTCAGTCACGTTCATCCTTCGGGGGTTTGCGGGTTGTCCGCGGGCTTACCGGCCGGGGCGGCGCTGCAGGCGGCGCCGCCAGCACACGGTGTGCCAGTGCCGCCGCGCGGTGACGCCGGAGTGCGTCGGCCACACCACCACGTGCGCGGTCCCCGGGTACAGCTCCTGGTCGCAGCCGGGGCAGCGGTACGGCTTGGTGGCCGCGGCGCCGGGCACCGGGCGCACCACCCAGTCGCCGTCCGGCCAGTCCTCGATCCGTTCCGGACCGAGCGGCGCGGCCGGCGCGGCGGGCCGGGCTTTCGGGGTCTTACGCGGGCTCACGGCGATCAAGCCTATCGGTGGGCAAATGTCAAATGGTTATCTGTAGCACTAACGCACCGGCGGTTCCGGCTAGTCCCCACTAAAGTGCCTGTGTGCGTCTTGTCATCGCGCGGTGCAGCGTCGATTACGACGGCCGGCTCACCGCCCACCTTCCGTCCGCCCTCCGGCTGCTGATCGTGAAGGCCGACGGCTCTGTCCTCGTGCATTCGGACGGCGGCTCCTACAAGCCGCTCAACTGGATGTCGCCGCCGTGCCGGCTCACCGAGCACCCAGCCGCCGAGGAGCAGCCGGGCAGGTGGACGGTCACCAACAAGGCCGGGGAGACGCTGACGATCAGCATCGAGGAGAAGCTCTCCGATACCTCCGTCGAACTCGGCGTCGACCCGGGCCTGGTCAAGGACGGGGTGGAGGCGCACCTGCAGGAACTGCTCGCCGAGCAGTTGCACCTGCTCGGCGACGGCTGGCGGCTCATCCGCCGCGAGTACCCCACCCCGATCGGCCCGGTCGACATCATGTGCCGCGACGACACCGGCGAGCACGTCGCCGTCGAGATGAAGCGCCACGCCGGAATCGACGCGGTGGAGCAGCTGACCAGGTACCTGGAGCTGCTGAACCGGGACCCGCTGCTGACCCCGGTGCGCGGCGTGCTCGCCGCCCAGACGATCAAGCTGCAGGCACGCACGCTCGCCGAGGACCGCGGCATCCGCTGCGTGGTCCTCGACTACGACGCCATGCGCGGCATCGAGCGCGAAGGCACGCTGTTTTTATCCCCGGGGGGAATGATCCCCGGGAGACCCCGCAGAGTCTCCCCCGGGGGAATGATCCCCCCGGGGACCCCGCAGTATTTCCCCCGGGGGAATGATCCCCCCGGGGACCCCGCA
>DAHWEX010000224.1 GCA_027326205.1 Actinomycetota bacterium | reverse complement strand
GCCGGACGCCGCGGAGCCGCTCGCCGCCGCGGGACTGCCGGACGCCGCGGAGCCGCTCGCCGCCGCGGAGCCCCCTGCCGCCGCGGGAGTGCCCGCCGCCGCGGAGCCTCCAGGCGCCGCGGAATCGCCGGCCGAGACCGTCCCGCACCCAGCGGCCAGCACCCCAGCGGCGAGCAGGAGCGCGGCCAGCCGGGCGCCCCGGTTGATCGACACGTTCAGTGCGCTCATGTCAGTGCCTCGTTTCTGCGTGACATCCCTTAGACGTCCCCCGTCCCGCCCCCGGTTTCACCCGTCCCCGAATATCTACGCCACCCGCCTAGCGCGCCGCCTCCAGCGGAACCTCCAGATTTTCCTTGGCGGAACCTCCAGATTTTCCGGCCCCGGCCACCGCCTGAGGCACCCCGGTTCGCGGCCGCCTTCCAGCGGCACCGCAGATTTTTAGAGGGCTATGCAAAACCCTGACCGCGGAGCCGCTCCCGCCTCGTCCGCGCTGACGTGATCGCGGGTCATCCGCGGCGAATACCGCCGTTTTTGACCCGCGATCATCGAACAGTGGGGCGTTAGGAGGCAAATTTCCTCTTTGTCCTGTCCGTTTTGCCGATTCGGGCGATCAGAGCCGACCGACGGCGGTCACCACCTCCGGGTCTCCCTGCCCGGCACGGAAATCCGCATAAGCCTTTCAACCGCAGCCGGGGCCGAGGCGGCCCGGCCTGAGGGCCGCCTGCCACGGCAGCCACCGGTCCTTAACCTCAGCCACGCGCGGGGGGCGAGCGCCTTTTGCGAGCTTCCCGTAGGGGGATATGGGGGGACGAATTCCCGCCATGATCGGGGGGTGCAGGGGGGGCGTCCCCCCGCATAATAAGAGGGTGCATGACTATGACCTGCTCGTGATCGGCTCCGGGCCGGGCGGGCAGAAGGCGGCGATCGCGGCCGCGAAGCTGGACCGGCGGGTGGCCGTGGTTGAGCGCCCGGAGATGCTCGGCGGCGTGTGCGTGAACACCGGCACGATTCCGTCCAAGACGCTGCGCGAGGCGATCCTCTACCTCACCGGCATCGACCAGCGGGAGATCTACGGCCAGTCGTACCGGCTCAAGGACGAGATCACCGTCGCCGACCTGACCGCGCGGACCAGGCACGTGGTCAGCCGCGAGAACGACGTCGTGCGCAGCCAGCTCGCCCGCAACCGGGTCACCATCCTGCCGGGCACCGGGTACTTCGTGGGCCCGCACGCCGTCGAGGTCGGCGACCTGGCCGGGCGGATCCGCAAGGTCACCGCGGACAAGATCGTCATCGCCACCGGCACCTGCCCGGCGCGGCCCGCCAGCGTGGCCTTCGACGACAAGACCATCATCGACTCCGACGGCATCATCCACCTGGACAAGGTGCCCAGGTCGATGGTGGTCGTCGGGGCCGGCGTGATCGGCATGGAGTACGCGTCCATGTTCGCCGCCCTCGGCACCAAGGTCACCGTCGTCGAGAAGCGGATGAGCATGCTCGAGTTCTGCGACGAGGAGGTCGTGGAGGCCCTCAAGTACCACCTCAGGGACCTGGCGGTCACCTTCCGGTTCGGCGAGACCGTCGCGAGCGTGGAGTCCCATCCCGACGGCGCGATCACCGTGCTGCGCAGCGGCAAGAAGATCCCCGCCGACACCGTCTTGTACTCGGCGGGCCGCCAGGGCATGACCGACAACCTCAACCTGCCGTCCGCGGGCCTCACCGCGGACGAGCGGGGCAGGATCACCGTCGACGAGTACTTCCGGACCAAGGCCGAGCACATCTACGCGGTCGGCGACGTCATCGGCTTCCCCGCCCTCGCGGCCACCAGCATGGAGCAGGGCCGGCTCGCCGCGCACCACGCCTTCGGCGAACAGGTGGGCGTCAACAGCATCCCGCAGCCCATCGGCATCTACTCGATCCCGGAGATCAGCTTCGTCGGCAAGACCGAGGGCGAGCTCACCGAGGCCTGCGTCCCCTTCGAGGTCGGCGTGTCCAGGTACCGGGAACTCGCCAGGGGCCAGATCGTCGGCGACTCCTACGGCGTGCTCAAGCTGCTCGTCTCGCCCGAGGACCGCACGCTGCTCGGCGTGCACGTCTTCGGCACCCAGGCGACGGAACTGATCCACATCGGGCAGGCCGTGATGGGCTGCGGCGGCACGGTCGACTACCTGGTCGACGCGGTGTTCAACTACCCCACCCTCGCCGAGTCCTACAAGGTCGCGGCCCTGGACGCGACCAACAAGATGCGCGCGGTCACCCGCCTGTCCGGCTGACTGAGGGCGCGATAAGACGGCGGTTTCCGCCATCGCGCCCTCAGCCAGCCGTTTCTCCCGGGGGGACGCCCCCCGTACCGCCGGTGAGGCGCTGCACGCCTCGCCGGCGGCTGTGGTGCGCGTGACGGCAATCCTGGAAATTCGTTATCTGAGAGGTGCGTCACGTCGTCGCGGCTGTTTGCCGGAATATCCCGTGTGGCAGACTAGTTAGCGCAAACGAGCGTGCTCCGGGGTCGGTGAAACTCCGAACCGGCGGTGACAGTCCGCGACCCGGCCGCAACCTGCGGCTGGCTGACCCGGTGAAATTCCGGGACCGACGGTTAAAGTCCGGATGGGAGGCAGCACGTGCGCGGCCGGCCGATGCCGGCCGTGTCCGGCGGCGTTGCCCTGACGCCGCGTTCTTCGGGCACGGCCGCCTCAGCAGTCGCGTCCCCCGGAGCCGGACCGGAGGAGGACGCGGTTGTTCACCGGCATTGTCGAGGACCTTGGCGAGGTCGAGACGGTCGAGCATCTCGGCGATTTCGCCCGTATCCATGTCCGCAGCACCGTGGTGACCCAGGACGCGCGGGTAGGCGACTCCATCTGCGTGAACGGCGTCTGCCTGACCGTCACCGGGCTGATCGCCTCCCGGCCGGGCGCGGCGGGCGCACTGGCCACCGAGCCGTCGCCCGCGCCGCTCGGGTTCACCGCCGACGTGATGGGGGAGACGCTGCGGCGCTCCAGCCTCAAGTCCGTGACCCCTGGCACCGAGGTCAACCTGGAGCGCTCGGTCCGCCTCGCCGACCGGCTCGGCGGCCACCTCGTCCAGGGGCACACCGACGGCACCGGCACCATCGTCAGTCGTGATCCGCAGGAAAACTGGGACGTCGTCCGCATCAGCCTGCCACCGGGCCTGTCCAGGTACGTCGTGCACAAGGGCTCGGTCACCGTGGACGGGATCAGCCTCACGGTCTCCGCGGTCGACGCGGACTGGTTCGAGGTCAGCCTGATCCCCGAGACCCTCAAGCGCACGACCCTCGGCCGCAAGCAGCCGGGCGCCGCGGTCAACCTCGAGGTCGACGTCGTCGCCAAGTACGTGGAGAAGCTCATGGGGGCACCCGGTGACCGCTGAAGCCGCGCCGCCTGCCCGGGCCCCGCTCGCCCCGCAGCACCCGCAAGCCCCGCTCACAACGCAAAATGGGTTGAACATGCAGAACATGGAAGTGCCTTCCGGTGGCATCCCGCTCGACGACGTCGAGCGGGCGATCAAGGACATCGCCGACGGCCGCCCGGTCATCGTGGTCGACGACGCCGACCGGGAGAACGAGGGCGACATCGTCTTCGCGGCCTCGAAGGCCACTCCCGAGCTGCTCGCCTTCACGATCCGCTACGGCCGGGGCCTGATCTGCGTGCCGATGCTCGGCCCGGACCTGGACCGGCTGCAGGTGCCGCAGATGACCAACCAGAACCAGGAGCGTCACGGCACCGCGTTCACGGTCAGCGTGGACGCGCGGCGGGGCATCACGACGGGAATCTCCGCGGCGGACCGCGCGCGGACCATCCGGCTGCTCGCCAGCTCCGCCAGCGGCCCCGGTGACCTGGTCCGGCCCGGCCATGTGTTCCCGCTGCGGTACGCCGAGGGCGGCGTTCTGCGCAGGCGGGGCCACACCGAGGCCGCCGTCGACCTCGCCACGCTCGCCGGGCTGCCGCCGGCCGGCGTGGTGTGCGAGGTGATCAACGACGACGGCACGATGATGCGACTGCCCGCGCTGCGGAAGTTCGCGGATGAGCACGGCCTCGCGCTGATCACCATCGAGCAGCTCATCGAGCACCGCCGCCGCACCGAGCGCCTGGTCACCCGCGTCGCCGAGACGACGATCCCCAACGCCTACGGCCAGTGGCGCGCCTACGGTTACCGCTCCAGCGTCGACGGCACGGAGCACGTCGCGCTCGTCCTCGGCGACCTCGACGCCGCCGGCGGGGACGACGTGCTGACCCGCGTGCACTCTGAGTGCCTGACCGGTGACGTCTTCGGCTCCCAGCGCTGCGACTGCGGCGCGCAGCTCGACGCGGCCATGGCCAAGATCGCCGCGCACGGCCGGGGCGTCGTGCTCTACCTGCGCGGCCACGAGGGGCGCGGCATCGGCCTGGTGTCCAAGCTCCAGGCCTACGAGCTGCAGGACTCGGGCGCCGACACCGTGGACGCGAACCTCGAGCTCGGCCTGCCGGTGGACGCCCGCGAGTACTCGGTCGCCGCTCAGCTCCTGGATGACCTGGGCGTTCGCTCGGTCCGGCTGCTTACCAACAACCCGGCCAAGGTCGAGGCCCTGGCGGACTGCGGCTTCGGCGTCACCCGGATCCCGCTGCCCCCGCTGACCACGCCGCACAACCTGCGCTACCTCACCACCAAGCGCGACCGCCTCGGCCATCAGCTGGAAGCCCTGGACGCCGGCGCGGCGTCCGCGGCCGAGGTCTCCTGAGCCAAGCCGGGCTTGTCCGCATTGATCACCGAAACCCCAGCAGGCGGCCGGCTGCCCCCGGCCGCGCCAACCGGAAGGAAGCGCGCATGAGCGGACAGGGACGGCCCGAGCTGTCGACCGTCGAGGCCGGCGGGCTCACGCTGGCCATCGCCGCGACACGCTGGCACGCCGAGATCACCGACTCGCTCGTAGACCGCGCCACCGCCGCGGCCAGGGCCTGCGGCGTGGCGGCCCCCGTGGTCGTCCGGGTGGCCGGCGCGGTGGAGCTCCCGGTCGTCGCCCAGGAGCTGGCCGCGCGCTACGACGCCGTGGCGTGCCTCGGCGCGGTCATCCGCGGCGGAACCCCGCACTTCGAGTACGTCTGCGACGCGGTGACCGCGGGGCTGACCCGGGTGGCGCTCGACGAGCGCACGCCGGTGGGAAACGGCGTGCTAACGTGTAACACGATCGAGCAGGCCCGCGACCGCAGCGGGCTGCCGGGCAGCAGCGAGGATAAGGGATGGGAGGCAGTCGTGGCCGCGCTTGACACCGCCATCCTGCTCCGCTCCCTCCGCTGCGGCGACCGCGCGCGCGACACCGCGCGACATTGACCGCGCCGCGTCACCCGCGTTCGAAAGCCCGACGGGTGGCATGGTGGCCGGCCGTGCACCGCTCGTTCCAGGCCGTCACCATGCACCCACCGCTCGCTCGCGCAAACAGCCTCGGCCGGAGCACTCGTTTGCGTGGACGAACCGCAGGGCCGGACGCCGGCCGGGGTGACGTCGGCGCTGTTTTGCGTCCAAGTCACCCTGCGTTCGCATAGGAAAGCGAGATTTGCCCCATGCTCTCTCTGGTACTGCCTAAAGGCTCGCTCGAAAAGGCCACCCTCGACCTCTTCGACGCCGCCGACCTGACCGTGCGGCGGTCCTCCGACCGCGACTACCACGCCTCGATCGACGACCCGAGGATCGACCGGGTGCGCTTCCTGCGGCCCCAGGAAATCCCCTCCTACCTAGAGCGAGGCCTGTTCGACCTCGGCATCACCGGCCGCGACTGGATCACCGAGACGCAGGCGGACATCGTCTCGCTCGGCGAACTCCAGTACTCCAAGCAGACCGCCAACCCGGTCCGGGTGATCCTCGCGGTGCAAGAGCGCGCGCCGTGGCGTTCGGTCGGCGACCTGCCCGAGGGCATCAGGATCTCGACGGAGTTCCCGTCGCTCACCGAGCGGTTCCTCGCCGAGCACGGCGTCAAGGCGGAGGTCATCCCGTCTCACGGGGCAACCGAGGCGAAGGTG
>DAHWEX010000220.1 GCA_027326205.1 Actinomycetota bacterium | reverse complement strand
CCTTGTTGGCGGCGATCTGCTCGCCGTTGCCCGAGCCGCCGATCACGATGCCAAGGCTGCCGGGGTGCCGCGTGACCTCCAGCGCCGCCCGCAGCACGTAGACGGGGTAGTCGTCCTCGGGGTCGTAGCTGGCGGGGCCGCAGTCGACCGCCTCATGGCCGGCCCCGCCGAGCCAGGCGATGATGGCCGCCTTGAGCTCGAAGCCGGCATGGTCAGATCCGAGGTATACGCGCACCGCCCTAGTGTGCCAGACGCCGCCTGCGCCGTATGGCCGGGACGCGGGTAACCTCGGGTTTCTTCCGCGCGTTCCGGGCAAGTATTGCCGATCACAGGACATGACTAAATAGACACTCCGTGTAATAATAGTGGAACTCGCCCGTGGCAGACGGCGTGACGGCCTCCCAGGACATGGGAAGATCACAGAAGTACACCGCGATCACGAAGGGACCACCTGGTGGCAACAAACCTCACCCGCGGCGAGGCGCGTACGCGTTCAGAACTGATCAAGGTCGATGCCTACCGGGTCGTGCTCGATTTGACCGGCGGTGACACCACCTTCCGTGCGGTGTCCCGGATCGAATTCGACTGCGCGGTTGACGGGGGCGCCACCTTCGTCAACCTCGCGGCGCCAGGCGTGCACGGGATCACCCTCAACGGCAGCCCGGTCGGCCTGGACGCATTCGACGGCGAGCGGATCGCCGTCGCGGGGCTGCGGGCCGGGCGGAACGAGCTTGAGGTCGATGCCGAGTGCGCCTACTCGCGCAGCGGCGAGGGACTGCACCGGTTCACCGACCCGGCCGACGGCAACGTCTACCTGTATTCCGACCTGGAGACGTTCGACGCGCACCGGATCTACGCCTGCTTCGACCAGCCCGACATGAAGGCGGTCTACGAGCTCACGGTGCAAGCGCCGGCGGAGTGGACCGTGGTCTCCAACATGGCGCCCGACGCGGCGGGCGGGACGGAGGCCGGCGGCGGCGTGCGCTCCTGGCACTTCCCGCCGACGCCGGTGATGTCGACCTACATCACGCACGTGTCGGCGGGCCCGTGGCACGTCGTCCGGTCCGAGCACGACGGCATCCCGCTGGGCATCTTCTGCCGTCAGTCGCTCGCCCGGTACCTCGACCCGGAGGAGATCTTCGAGGTCACCCGGCAGGGCTTCGACTTCTACCACGGCGCCTTCGGGATCAAGTACCCGTTCGGCAAGTACGACCAGCTCTTCGTGCCCGAGTTCAAGGAAGGCGCGATGGAGAACGCCGGCGCGGTCACCTTCCTCGAGGACTACGTGTTCAGGTCGCGGGTCACCGACTTCTCCCGGGAGTCACGCGGCGAGACGATCCTGCACGAGATGGCGCACATGTGGTTCGGCGACCTCGTCACCATGCGCTGGTGGGACGACCTGTGGCTGAACGAGTCGTTCGCCACCTGGGCGGGCACCGAGGCCCAGGCGCGGGCCACGCGCTGGTCGCACTCGTGGACCACGTTCACCACCGCGTGGAAGGCCTGGGCCTGCAAGCAGGACCAGCTCCCGTCCACCCACCCGATCGCCGCCGACATTCCGGACATCGAGGCCGTCGAGGTCAACTTCGACGGCATCACCTACGCCAAGGGCGCGTCGGTGCTGAAGCAACTGGTCGCCTACGTCGGGTACGAGAACTTCCTGGCCGGGGTCCGCAAGTACTTCGCCGCGCACGCGTTCGGCAACGCGACGCTGGCCGACCTGCTCGCCGCGCTGGAGGAGACCTCCGGCCGCGACCTGGGCGTGTGGTCGCGCGAGTGGCTGGAGACCGCCGGCGTGAACACGCTACGGCCCTCCTACAGCGTCGACCACGAGGGGCGGTTCACCGCGTTCTCCGTGCTCCAGTCGGCCGCGCCGTCGCACCCGACGCTCCGCTCGCACCGGATCGCGATCGGGCTGTACTCGCTGTCCCCGGACGGCGACCTGGTCCGGACCTCGTCCGTCGAGACCGACGTGACCGGGGACTGGACGGCGGTCCCCGCGCTCGTCGGCGTCGCGCGCCCGGACCTGGTGCTGATCAACGACGAGGACCTCACCTACGCGAAGATCCGGCTCGACCCGCACTCGCTGAAGACCGCCGTTTCCTCGATCGGCCGGTTCACCTCGTCCCTGCCCGCCGCGCTGGTCTGGGCCGCGGCGTGGGACATGGTCCGGGACGGCGAGATGGCCGCGCGGGACTACGTGCACCTGGTGCTCGGCGGCGCGGACTCGGTGCGCGACATCAGCGTCGTGCAGACGCTGCTGCGCCAGGCGACCACGGCGGCGCGGAACTACGCCGACCCGTCCTGGCGCGCCACCGGGATCGCCTTCATCGCCTCGTCGCTGCGAGCCCTGCTCGCGAAGGCCACCGCGGGCTCCGATCACCAGCTCGCCTACGTCCGCGCGCTCGCGGCCGTGGCGACCTCCGCCGCCGACCTGGAGTTCCTGGCCGCGCTGCTCGACGGCACCGCCGCGCTCGACGGCCTCGCGGTCGACACCGACCTGCGCTGGGCGCTGCTGCGCCGCCTGGTCAGCCGGGGCGTGCGGGGCGAGGACGCGATCGACGCGGAACTGCACCGGGACGCCACCGACGCCGGCGAGCGGCACGCGGCCGGCTGCCGGGCGGCGGTCCCGACGCTCACCGCCAAGCGCGAGACCTGGGAAGAGCTGACCGACGGGAAGCTGACGATCGCGATGCTCCGCGCGACGATCATCGGCTTCATCGACCCGGACCAGCCGGAGCTTGTCCAGCCGTACCGGCCGGAGTACTTCGCCGCCCTTCCCACGGTGTGGCGCGACTGGTCGTCGGCGATGGCGCAGGACTTCGTCGAGTACGGCTACCTGATCGGCGCGGCCGACGAGTCCACGATCGCGGCCACGGACGCCTACCTGGCCGCGGACCCCGAGCCGCCGTCGGCGCAGCGCAGGCTGCTGATCGAGGGCCGCGACGAGGTCGCCCGCGCCCTGCGCAACCAGTCCCGCGACCGCGAGGCCGCCCGCTAGGGGTGCCGGGGGATTACCCGGAACCCCTTGTCAGGAGGCGGTGGCCGCGATCGCGGCGGCTACCGCCTCGCGGACGTGCTTGGCGACGTCGTCGAGCGGGACTGCCGTGGTTTCGCCGGTGGCGCGGTCGGTCAGCTCGGCAATGCCGGCGGCAACGCCGCGCTTGCCGATCGTGACGCGGAACGGGATGCCCACCAGTTCGGCGTCGCTGAACTTCACGCCCGCCCGGTCCGGCCGGTCGTCGATGATCACGTCCACGCCCGCGGCGAGCAGGGCCGCGTACGCGCGCTCCCCCGCCGCGGCGACGGCGGCGTCGTTCTGCTGTGCGACGGTGACGACCGCCTCGAACGGCGCCACCGCGGCCGGCCAGACGATGCCCTTGTCGTCGTGGTGCACCTCGACGCAGGCGGCCATCGCGCGCTCCACGCCGATGCCGGAGCAGCCCATGATCGGCGCCAGGGGCTTGCCGTCGGGGCCGGAGACCGTGATGCCGAGGGCGTCGGAGTACTTGTAGCCGAGCTTGAAGATGTGCCCGACCTCGATGCCGCGCTCGACCTCGAGCCCGTGCCCGCAGTTGACGCACGGCTGGCCCGCGGCGACCTCGCGCAGGTCGGCCCACCGGCCCACGTGGATGTCGCGTTCGAC
>DAHWEX010000080.1 GCA_027326205.1 Actinomycetota bacterium | reverse complement strand
CCGCGCCGGGCGCGGCCGGGCCAGCGTCGCCACCGGGCGCGGCCGCGGCCGCGGGCTCCGCCCGCAGGCACGCCGCGGCGGCCGCCGCCATCGGGGTCGCGGTGTTCGCCGCGGCCGCGGGATCGGGGCCGCTCGCGTTCGCGCTCACCCCGCCGTTCCCGGCCGCCAGGCAGATCGCGGTCACCCTGGTCCAGCCCGGCGTGGTCGCCAACGCGGCGCAGCGCACCGACGCGAGCGAGACGCTGACCGCCGGACTGAGCCGGAACGGCACGATCGGCAGGGCCCACCCCGCGCTGATCGTCTGGGGCGAGTCGAGCATCCCCGTCGACCTGACCGGCACCACCGCGGCCGACCGGGCCCTGCTGAAGAAGATCGAGGCGCTTTCGGCGCGGGACGGCGCCGAGATCCTGGCCAACCAGGACACCACGCCGCCCGGCAAGGGGCACGAGAAGTGGGCGGTCCTGGTCGGCCCGGGCGGCGTGCGGGGCATCTACGTCAAGACCCGGCTCGTTCCGTTCGGCGAGTACATCCCGTTCCGCCGGGAACTGAGCTGGCTCACCAGCATCAGCAACGCGGCCTCCTCGAACATGGTGCCGGGCACCGGCGCGCACACGCTGACCGTGACGAGCCCGGACGGCGCCACGCGGCCGGTGGACATCGGCGTGCTGATCTGCTTCGAGTCCGCCTTCCCGGACATGTCGCGGGTGGAGGCGGACCAGGGCGCCGAGCTCATCGTCTACCAGTCCTCCACCTCCACGTTCCAGGGCACCTGGGGCCCGGACCAGCACGCCTCGCTGGCCGCGATCCGCGCCGCGGAGACCGGCAGGCCGACCGTGCAGGCCGCGCTCACCGGCGACACGGTGGCCTTCGACGCGCGCGGGCGGCAACTCGCCTGGCTCGGCCAGGACGCCCGGGGCGCGGTCACCGTGACCGTGGACCTGCCCCCGCCGGCCGACAAGACCTTCTACGACCAGGCAGGCGACTACGTCATGTGGTCGGGCGTCGGCGTCAGCGCGCTGGCCGCGCTGGTCATGCTGCTGCGTCGGCGTCGTTTTCTAGCGAATACCACTGGTGCCGCTGGTGGTCCTACGGCAGAATATGACACGGATACCGGGGATCCTGTGCGGAGCTAGTGCGCCGGGGGGCCGCCCAAGCCGGATGAGGTCGCAGGGGAAGGCGAACCTCGTCTTACCAGGGAGGCACCGGTGTCGGTTTACGGCGTTCTGCAGGTCCATTCGGCGCCCCCCGCGCTGTGCCCGCACATCGAGTGGGCAGTAGCGGGAATCGTCGGAAAGGCCGTCAGCATGCCCTGGGTCAGCCAGCCGGCGGCCACAGGGTCTCTTCGCGCTGAGCTGACCTGGAAGGGGAAGCCGGGAACCGCCGGCGCGATCACGTCCGCGCTCGCGGGCTGGAACCGGCTGCGCTTCGAGATCACCGAGGACGCGTCTCCCGGCTGCGACGCCATGCGCTACTCCTACACGCCGAACCTCGGGCTGTTCGGCGCGACGACGAGCGCCAACGGCGACATCCTGATCCCGGAGAACAAGCTGCGCGCCGCCATGGCGGTCAGCGCCAACGGCGCGGCGATCCTGGAAAGCGAACTGGACCGGCTGCTCGGCGCGGCGTGGGACAATGAGCTTGAGCCGTTCCGCCGGGCCGGCGACGGCGCCCCCGTCCGCTGGCTCAACGCCACCGGCTGACCACAGCGCACCAGGAGTTCGCCGAGATGAGCGGTTTCAGCGCAGCGGATCTGCCCGACCTCGCCGGCCGGACCGCCATCGTCACCGGCGCGAGCAACGGCATCGGCCTGGAGACCGCGAAGGCCCTGACCGCGCACGGCGCCCGGGTGATCCTCGCGGTCCGCGACGAGGCGAAGGGCCGCAGGGCGGCGGCGGCCATGCCCGGCCCGGTGGCCCCCGAGGTCTGCCACCTCGACCTGGCGAGCCTGGAGTCGGTCCGCGCCTTCGCCGCGGCCTGGGCGCGGGACCCGATTGACCTGCTCGTCAACAACGCGGGCGTGATGATCCCGCCGCTGTCCCGCACCGAGGACGGCTTCGAGTTGCAGTTCGGCACGAACCACCTGGGCCACTTCGCCCTCACGAACCTGCTCTTGCCGCACCTCACGGCGGCCGGCCGGGTCGTCACGGTCGCCTCGGGGGCCCACCGGGCGGGCAGCATCGACTTCACCGACCTGAACTGGGAACACCGGAAGTACCGCCCCTGGCGCGCCTACGGCCAGTCCAAGCTGGCCAACCTGCTCTTCACCGGGGAACTGCAGCGCCGCCTGGCCGCGGCGGGCGCGTCGGCCTTGTCGATGGCCGCCCACCCCGGCTACGCCGCGACGAACCTGCAGTCCCACGCGGGCAGCCGTGTGTCCCGCTTCGCGCTGCGGGAACTGGGCAACCGCCTGCTCGCCCAGGACGCGGCGGGCGGCGCCCTCCCCACCCTCTACGTGGCCACCCAGGACCTGCCGGGCAACACCTACGCCGGCCCGAAGAACGGCCTGCGCGGCGCGCCGGCGCCCTGCTCCCGGTCAAGAGCAGCGGACGACCCGGAGACCGCGCGGCGTCTGTGGCAGGTGAGCGAGACCCTGACCGGCGTCACGTTCCCGCTAACGCCGAAGCACTAGCGGCCAGGCGGAGCACAGCCCACGCTAGCGTCGAGCGAAAGATCGCCCCGCGTGCCGATCAGCGCCCGGCCCCGTTCGGCCTGCGTGCCGCCTTTGACCTTGATCTGGCCCTTGACGTTGCTTGTGAGGGTTCAAGCAGACGTCCGAGGTACGCGGGACGCCGGGAGGATCAGCCCGGAACCTTCCGGAGGAGGTTCCGGGGATCTTCCCGGTGGCCCGCGCCGCACAGATTTAGGTTTTGATTTTGACTTGATGGTTCTGACTTGAGGGTTTAGACCCCGAAGGCTTGACCGAGTGCTCTTGCGAGCTCAGCCCTTGACCGCGCCGGCCGTGAGGCCGGACACGACGTTCTTCCGGAAGATGAACACGAGGATCGCGATCGGCACCACGGCCACCACGCTGGCGGCGAAGATGTCGCCGTAGGACGTGATGAACTGCCCGCCGAACAGCGCGGTTCCCACCGGGATCGTGCGGTAGCTGTCGGAGACGTTGAACGACAGCGCCATGAGGAACTCGGTCCAGCAGGCGGTGAACGTGAAGACGCCCGCCGTGAACAGGCCCGGCAGGGTCTGCGGGAGCACGATGGACCAGATGGTGCGCAGCGGGTTGGCGCCGTCGATCCGGGCGCTTTCCTCCATCTCCTTGGGGACCGCCATGAAGTAGTTGCGCAGGATCCAGATCGCGAACGGCAGGAAGAACGCGGTGTAGGGGATGATCAGGGCCTGGTAGCTGTTGAGCCAGCCAAGGTCGCGGAGCAGCGCGTAGAGCGGCACCACCACCGCGATCTCGGGGAACACCGAGATCATCAGCAAGATCACCAAGATGGTGAACCGCCCGCGCATCGGCAGCCGCCCCAGCGCGTACCCGGCCAGCGTGCCGAGGACGATCACCAGCGCGGTCGCCACCACGGCCACCACCGCCGAGTTCACGATGTAGCGGCCGAAGTTGTAGTGGACGAACGCGTCGGTGAAGTTCGCGACGCTCAGCGGATGCGGGAAATACTGCGGCGTCGCCGCCTGGACGTTGGCCGGCGTCTTGAAGGCCGTGGCGATCATCCAGTAGAGCGGGATGACGATGAACAAGATCACCAGCAGCGTGGCCAGGTTGATGCCGTTGAATACCCGGCGCCAGCCGGAACGCGAGCGGTTGCGCATCATGCCTCCCCGGCCTGGGCGCGGAACACCCTGATGAAGGCCACGCAGCCGATCACGACGAGCAGCGCGGTGCTGGTCGCCACGGCCGCCCCGGGACCGAAGTCGAGATCCCGGAACATGGCGTTGTAGGCCAAGATGGCCAGCGGCTGGGTGCTGTACCCGGGGCCGCCGCTGGTGAGGACGAACGGCAGGTCGAACAGGCCGAACGCCTGCAGCACCCGGAACAGCACCGCGAGCGCGATCGTGGGCCGGAGCTGGGGCATGGTGATCTTCCAGAAGGACTGCCAGCCGGTCGCGCCGTCGACCTCGGCCGCCTCGTAGTAGTCGCGCGGGATCATCACGAGCCCGGCGAGCACGATGATCGCGACGAACGGGGTGGTCTTCCAGATGTCGGCCACCATCAGCGCCGCGATCGCCGGGATCTTGGTCCCCAGGATCACCGGGGAGCCGAGCCCGATGTGCGAGAGGATGTTGTCGAGCACGCCGTAGACGGGGTTGTAGATGTAGTACCACAGCTCGGCATTGATCACGGTGATCATGGACCACGGGACCAGCAGCAGGGCCATCATCCAGCCGCGGGCCGCGGCGAGGCGCTCCAGCACCAGGGCGATGCACGTGCCGAGCGCCACCTCGATCGCGACCGTGATGACCGTGTAGAGGATGGTGAAGAACAGCGCGTACCGCCACTGGGCGGCGTGGAACATGATCGAGTAGTTGCTGCCGGTGATCCCGGACAGGCTGAACCCGTTGCCGGTCGCGGTCACGTTCGAGA
>DAHWEX010000077.1 GCA_027326205.1 Actinomycetota bacterium | reverse complement strand
TGGACGCGTCGACCGTGTACACGCTGGAGTACCCGGAGTGGATCACGGCCTGCCCTGCCGCGGACGGGCCCGAGGGGCTTGACGAGCCGGCGTAGCCGGCTGAGACGATGCTGGCCTGGACGGCGGCCTGGGCGGCAGCCGTCGGGAAGCCCTGCGTCATGACTCCCTCGAAGAACGAGCCGACGTCGGACTGGCTGTTGTCGCCGCCGGTGCCGAGCACGATCGCGCCCTCCTGGTGCATCGGCTCGTAGCCGCTCGGCAAGGCGCCGTCCCAGGACGTCGTCAGGCCGCCGGACTGCGCGTTGCCGCCTTGCAGTTCGAACGCGTTCTGCCCGTTGTTGCTCAGCATCGCGGTGACGAAGTCGTTGTTGTTGCTGGTGTCGTTGGGGTTGCTTCCGTCGCCGCTCACGTACTGCCCGTTCTCCATGTCGGCCTCCACCCAGGGACCGGGTCCGTTGCACGGGGAGAACTCGCAGTATGTGGTCAGGTTGACGGCGTCCATGTGGCCGGCGCCGGTGTCGTGGTTATTGGTCTCGGCGTTGCCGAAGTCGAAGCAGCAGCCGGAGTTGACGTTGGTGCCGCTGGCCACCATGTACATCCCCTCCGCCGCGCCGTTGACCGCGATCCCCCGCGTGCTGTCGTCCCGGTACCCGGTCCCCGGCGTGATGTCCAGGCCGTACGCCTCGTGACCGCCGACCGTGACCGGCAGCGCGTTCGCGACGGCCGGGCTGTCCGCGGGGCCGGCGCCGCCCGCTCCCTCGACGGTCAGGTTGTTGCCCTCCGGCGACTGGTCGTAGATCTCGGTGACGGTGCAGGTGGTGCCGGAGCAGAAGGAGTCCTGCGCCGCCGCGTTCACGTAGCCGCCGGCCGACAGCAGGCCGACGTTCGCCGTCGCGCCGTCCGATGCGCGCTTAACCTGGTAGAGCGGACCGGCGTAGCCGGAGTAGAGCGCCCGGTCCATGCTGTAGGCGGCGGCGCACGGGGTCCCGTTCGCGCCGTAGACGTCGCAGGGAAGCGATCCCGCCGCGTGCGCGGCCGCTGGGAGCCCGAGCATCCCGAGGGAGGCCAGGGCCAGTGAGGCGACCGCGGCTAGCAGTCTCCAGGCAACACGAAAGCGTCCTGCAGCTCTCATCGGCGAACATCCGTCCTGCGCCCCTGTGCGCAATCGTTGGGAAATACGGCCTTACATCGAGCATCCGTCGCACAGAGATTCACGTCAACTACCAGATTTTTTCACATTGCCACAGGACGGCTATCGGATGCGGGTCATCGGTCAGGCCACTGAGCATCGCTTTGGTGCGCGCTCAGCGGGGCGATAATGGGGACAAGGACCGTGTCCGCACGCCGGTGCACCGTGGTCAACCTTTCACTGTTACTCACAAGGGATCGTGAACATGCTGGCAGCGCTCCGCATGCAGCGAATCCTCGATGAGCTGCAACTCAACGGCTCGGTGCTGATTTCAAGCCTCGCCGAGCACCTTGAGGTCTCCGAGATGACGATCCGCCGTGACCTGGCGGGACTGGAGGGCGACGGGCTCCTCGAGCGCGTGCACGGCGGCGCGGTGCAGGCACAGCGGGGCGTGGAGGAGCCGGGCTTCGACAAGAAGGTGCTGTGCCAGCAGCAGGAGAAGGAACTGATCGCGGGCGTGGCGCGGCCGGCATGGTCAAGCCCGGCTCCGCGATCGCCCTGTCGGCGGGCACGACCACGTACATGCTGGCCAGGCAACTGGCCCAGGCGGGCGGCGTCACCGTGCTGACCAACTCGATGAAGGTGTGGCACGAACTGCAGCGCAGCGACGCGGGCCGCTCGCACGTCATCTTGACCGGCGGCGACTTCCGCACGCCGTCCGACGCGCTCGTCGGCCCCACGGCGGACGCCACGATCCGGTCCATGTACGTGGATGTCCTCTTCCTCGGCGTACACGGAATGGATCCCGTCGCCGGGTTCACAACCCCGAACATCTCCGAGGCGGAGACCAACCGGACGTTCATCGGGCACGCCAGGAAACTGGTCGTACTCGCCGACCACACCAAATGGCGCACGATCGGGCTGCACATCCTCGCCCCGCTGTCCGCCGCGGATACGATCATCACCGATCAGGGCATCGCCCCAGAAGGCCGGCAACTGCTCGCCAGCCGGGTTGACGACCTCCGGGTGGCGTCCGCGCGGCCCTGACCGGCGTCTACCGGCCTCGAAAGGCGGCGAGATGACCACCGAGGAAACGGCACCGGGGGCACCGTCGGCACCGGGGGCCGGCCAGGCCGGGCCGCTGCCGTTCGGCACCGGCAAGGCGCACCAGGCCCGGATCTACGACTACGCGCTCGGCGGCCGGGACAACTACGCCGCCGACCGGGCCGCGGCCGAGGCGATAAAACGCGCAATGGCTAGATGAGTACCTGTACGTACTCGAGAACGCAGAACGGGCTGACAAGCATGCCGTCAGCCCGCCTGAATAGATTTCTTCAATCAAAGGAAAAGCCCGCCTATGGGGCCGCAGGCAGGCTGGCTTACTCCGCACTCAGGTATTCCGGATTTCGTTGTCCGGGCTGACCTAGCCCTTTATGCCCATCGTGAAGCGACGCCATGCGTCGGCGCTCACGGTGAGGGCCGGCCCCCGGCGGTCGCTGGTGTCGCGGACCTCGACCAGGCCGGCCGCGTTGCCCACCTCGACGCAGTTGGCCTGTGAGCCTGAGTAGCTGGACTTACGCCATGCGATGGTCATGTGGTCTCATCTCTGATCTTCACGATGCACTGCCTGGACTCGCGGGGCGACAGGGCCGCCGCGCGGATGAGGTTCATGCTAATCACCAGTGCCGCCACTTGCTCGGGCGCTTCGACGACCATTCCGCCCCCGTTGCATTCTGTGTACCCCGAAGAGGGGGCATCGGTGAAGTCGAACACTACAATGGGACCGTCCGTGCCGGGGTGGTCGTTTGCCGTGTAGGTCAGCACCTGGATCACGACGTCGGGCGAGTCTGCCGCCGCAAGCAGCCGGTCGAGCTGAGCCCGCATGACACCCGCCGACCCCACGACGTGCCGCAGCACCCCCTCGTGGATCACGACCCAGTACATGGGCCGTGCGGTGTCCCTGGTGAAGATCGACTGGCGTTCCAGCCGCGAGGCCACCTTCCGGTCCAGCTCACCCGGAGAGATACGAGGCTGCCCGGCTTTGATGACCGCTCGCGCGTAGTCCTCTGTCTGCAAGAGCCCCGGCACAACGCGCTGCTCCCATTCGTGGATCTGGGTGGCGCGGGTCTCCGCGTCGATGACGGGGGCGAAGTAGCTAGGCCATGCCTCGCGCGCTACCAGCTCTTGCAGGTCGCTGAAAGTGGCCGGCGTTCCGAAGACCTCATCGCATTTCTGCGCGAACTCGACCGACGGCGGCTTGTGCTCCTGCTCTATCTGGCTGACGAGCGCATTGGAATAACCAAGCCTGGAGGCCGTATCCGCCTGGGACCATCCCCGCTTGCCCCGCCAGCCCCGGAGTTGGTTAGCGAACTTGGACATAGCGGACGCTTTAACCGCTGCCACGGGCTCTTTAACCCTGCGTGCCACCGATTTAACTCCTCCGTGCGTACTGTCTGCACTGTCTGCCCATAGTCGCACACTTCGGCGGTGCGCGTAGTAAACCGCTGGCGTCCCGTGCCATCGTTGGGCCACGCCCCGCCGCGCAGGCTCTCTGGAGGCACAGGCTTCTCAGAGTGAGAGCGCGGCGGGGCACCGCAAACCGCCTCACGCGACACGAGGGCACCTGAGATGAACGTAACCGGGCAGCGCCTTTGCGGCGCACCGCAAGGCCGCAGGGCAGCCGCGCACTCCGCAGGCGGGTCACGTGCGGAAGGTCCCCCAGTTACTCACGATCGTCACGAGCCCGTCTGCCTCAATACGGCGCAACGCGGAGACAACGGTGCTGCGCGCCACGCCGTACTCGTCGGCCAGCCGCGCCACCGATGGCAGCCGCTCCTGAGGCTGCCATTCGCCCTTGCCGATTCGCGCGCGCAACGCGGCCTCAACCCGCTGGCTGGGCAGTTCGGGCGTGCGGTCGGGCGGCATGCCGCCATGATCGCAAACACCGTCTGACCTGCGCGGACTGTTCACTGTGTTTGGACTGTCTGGAGTGTCTTATACGTCTTTAGTATCTGGAGATCAACGCCGTCTATCCGCGTGACTGTCCGCTCGGAGCAGGACACCGCGCAGACATCCGAAATCGCAAAGATCCGAAGCAGGTGATGACCAGTGATAACACCCGATAGCGAGCCCGCAGGCGACATACGAGACCTGGCCGATCCTCAGCTCATCCGTCACTGGTCTGCACTGCGACAGCGCATCGCGCTCAGCGGCAAGACGGTTCCCGGCGACCTGAAGCGCGAGTACGCCGCCGTGTCCGCCGAGTACCGCCGACGCATAGAGAGCGACCCACGGCCGTGAAACCGCTCAAGTACCCCACCCCAAGAGCCGGCGAGACCAAAGAAGAGGCGGCAATTCGAATGGACAGCAGTACCACGAACACAGACCCCCTGGCACTGTCAGCAACGCTGATGACCGAGGAACGCGCGTACATGGCCCGATGGCTAGCGCTCGAAGTCCTCATGACCGATGAAGCCGTCTGCCAAGACGGGGAACTGTACGACCGCCTTTCCATCCTCCAGGAAAAGTGGCAGCAGGAAACCCTGGCCAGGCGCGGGATGATCCCGGCGTCATGAGCGAAGACCCAGCGACGCCCGCACGACGGCGAAGACAGGCGGCGCGCACCCCCTCCGCGCCCAAGCGCGAACGCGTGACGCGCGGAATACGCGCGGCCATCGTGCGGGGTGACTAAACGGACGGCTTTGCCCTCAGCCAGGGCAAGCTGGCCAGCCGGTACGGAGTCAACCAGGAAGTGATCTGGCGGGCGCTAGCTGCCCTTGAGCGCGAGGGGCATGTTTCACCCGGCGAGCGGCACAGGTTCCACGTGAACGCCAGTTACGCATCACGTCAGTTGCAGCTACTCCGGAACGGGCTTGAACTGATTGAACGGCACGCATCGCGGATGCTCGCGGTACTGGGATACGACCCTAACGACTCTCGTACCTAGCCAATGTCGGTAAGCGGCCAGGCTGCACGTGAGCAGGCCATTCACGGCTACGACGGCAGTCGCGGCCCGTATGCGGGTATACGGCATCGCCCTACGGCGTGCACACTACCCGAGAAAGTACGACCCGGTCGTGCTTGCGCACGCCCGGGCCCTGCTGACCAGCGGCGACGCCGGGGCGACGGAGTACATCGAGGCGGACCTGCGCGACGCCTCCGCGATCTTGGAGCAAGCCAGCGAACTGCTCGACTTCTCCAAGCCGGTGGCGATCACGCTGCACGCGATCCCGGACGCCGACGACCCGCACGCGATCGTGGCCAGGCTGCTGGCCGCGGTGCCGTCCGGCAGCTACCTGGCCATCTCCCACGTCGGGACGGACCTGCTCAACCAGGCGGCACAGCAGGGCCTTGAGGACGTCGCTGACCGGATGATGCAGCCGGGGATCACGTACCGTACCCGCGAGCAGGTGGCCCGGTTCTTCGACGGCACCGACCTGGTCGACCCGGGACTGGTCCGGGTCGAGGAATGGCGGCCGTCAGCGGGGACGGCCAGCGCGGAACGGTCCTCCCTGTGGTGCGCGGTCGGCCGCAAGAGATAGCGCCCGCACTACATGAAGCCGCACCAGGAGGTCGAGTTCGGCAGCTACCGCGCGTTCGGTCATGACGGCGCCGGCGGCGCCCTCGCCTTCGCCGATCCGGCCTACGGGATCGGTTTCGGCTATGTCCCGATGCCGATTCAGTACCCCGGCGCGGCGGACCCGAAGGGCGTCCACCTGTCCACGCTTGTCCGCTCGTGCATCCGGCTGCGGGGCTGACCACGGCGGCGAGCGCACCTGCGGGCCGGGTCTTCCCGGCAACGGGCCGGCTGCGAAGAGACGGCCGGCCCGGCGGCCCCGTCGGCGCCCGGCCGGTCAGGCCTGGTCGTAGTAGCCGGCGTAGCGGTCGCGCAGGACGTTCTTCTGGATCTTCCCGGTTGAGGTCCTGGGCAGCTCGCCGACGGCGACGACCGCCTTGGGGACCTTGAAGCCGGCCAGCCGCTCCTTCACCCGGCGCAGCAGGTC
>DAHWEX010000069.1 GCA_027326205.1 Actinomycetota bacterium | reverse complement strand
GGCCAGCGCGATCAGCACGAGCACCGGGACGTCAACCCGCCACTCGGTGAACGCCCGGGCCAGCGTGAACTTGGGGGGGCCACCGTAGGCGGCGGTAAGCGGGGCCATAGCTAGAAACTACCCCCTGTCGTAGATCCCGCGACGCCCTGGTATGCCGACAGGGTATGCCGGCCGCGTGCCCGGGACGGCAACGCCGACAGGAAAATGCCCCGTTCGGCGAAGCGTCTTCGCCGAACGGGGCACTCCCGCTTCCAGTTCCCTGGGCGCTAAGCCGGGAGGTGGGCCGCGATCTCGGCGGCGGCCTCGGCACCGTAGGAGTGCTTGGCCCGGTCGGTCAGGGCAGCCGCGGTGAAGTCGTACTCCTGCGGGCCGACCACCTCAAGCGCGCTGACCGCAATCAGGTTGCCGAGCTGGATCGCGCGCTCCACCGGCAGGTCCCACGCCGTGGCGGCGAGGAAGCCGGAGCGGAACGCGTCGCCCGAGCCTGTCGGCTCGACCATGGTCGCGTCCTTGACCGGGCCGACGACGACGGGCTCGGCGCCCCTGCGCTCGACCCGGGCGCCCGCGGCACCGAGGGTCACGATCCTCGTCTGCGCGCGCTCCAGGATGTCCTCACCCGACCATCCGGTCTTCTGCTCGATGACCGCGGCCTCGTACTCGTTGCAGAACAGGTAGGCGGCGCCCTCGATCAGCGTGCGCATCGAGTCGCCGTCCAGGAAGGCGACCTGCTGGGAGAAGTCCGCCGCGAACCGGACGCCGGCGGCGCGGCAGGCGGCCGTGAAGCCCTGCATCGCGCCCGGGTCGCCCGCGCCGATCACCACCAGCTCGACCGCGTTGGCGTTGGCCAGCGAGATGATGTCGATCTCGCCGTCCTCGCTCATCGCGCCCGGGTAGAACGACGCGATCTGGTTGCCGGTCTCGTCGTTGGTGGCGGTGAACCGGGCGGTGTGCCTGCGCTCCGACGTCCGCACACCGGAGGTGTCGACGCCGTGCGCCGTCAGCCAGGCCGCGTAGTCCGCGAAGTCCTGGCCGACGGAGCCGACAAGCAGCGGCTTGAGGCCAAGGCAGCCCAGGCCGTACGAGATGTTACCGGCCACGCCGCCGCGCCTGATCTCCAGGTCACCGACCAGGAACGACACCGAGATCTTGTCGAGCTTCTCGGCGATCAGCGTGTCGGTGAACTTGCCGGCGAACATCATCAGGTGGTCGGTCGCGATCGACCCGGTGACTGCAATCCGCATCGTTGAGGGGCTCTATTCGGCTATCGGGGCCGTGACGGCCCACGGGATCAGTGGAACGAGTCGCCGCAGGCGCAGGAGCCGGTCGCGTTCGGGTTGTCGATCGTGAAGCCCTGCTTCTCGATGGTGTCCACGAAGTCGATCGTGGCACCCATGAGGTACGGCGCGGACATCTTATCGGTCACCACGCTGACGCCGCCGAACTCCTTGACGATGTCGCCGTCGAAGTCGCGCTCGTCGAAGTAGAGCTGGTAGCGCAGGCCCGAGCAGCCGCCCGGCTGCACCGCCACCCGCAGCCGCAGGTCATCCCGGCCCTCCTGGGCGAGAAGCGCGGATACCTTGGCCGCGGCCGCCTCGGTCACGATGATTCCCTGTGTCACTTCGTCCTGAACGGTCATCTGTGACTAGCTCCCGTCTTCATGTTGCTGCCGCCTGCGCGGCATCGTCATTCGCCTTCAACTGTACGCACCGCGGGCGCATTCCTGGCCGGCCGGCTGCCGGTCACAGGCCGGGGGCGCCCCAGACGGGGAACCAGCGGGTCAGGTCCTGCTCGATCCGCAGGTCCTCGCCGAGAATGCCCTTGACCTGCAGCTCAAGGGCATTGTCCCGGTTGTTGCCGGCAAGCGGGGCAAAGGGGTAGAACGTGCCGCGCTTGTAGAGGTAGACGAGCGAGAGGCGGCGGTGGCGCTCGTCGCTGAAGGAGACGAGCGTGCACAGCAACTGCGGGCCGAAGCCGCCGTCCACCAGCGCGCTGTTCACCGCGTGCAGGTCGGTGACCAGCGCGTCCATCTCATCGCTCATGTGGTTGCTGACCAGCCACGTGTAGCCGTAGGTGTCCTTGGTCACCTCGACCGGCAGGCCGCCGCCCGGCTTGCCGTTGTCCATGTCGAGGAGCTCGAGCACCTCTTTCTGGATGTCGGCGAACGGCTTGCCCTCCGGGGCGCGGAAGCTGACCGAGCCCGAGCCCGTGGGCTTGAACCCGGTCGACGCCTCAAGCTGAACCGCCGCGGACGGCAGCCCGAACAGGTCGTCGAGCTTCGGCTGGATCGGCTTGGTCCGGCCGAAGAGCGTGTCGAGGAAGCCCATTACCGGATACCGCGCGGGTCCGCGCCGGCCTGGCCGAGCTCGCGCTGGATCTTGGTCAGCTGCTCGATCCGCTTCTCCATCGTCGGGTGGGTGGAGAAGACCGCCGACAGGCTCGCCCCGCCGGTCAGCTTCATCGCCGGGGCGAAGTAGAAGGCGTTCAGCGGCTCCGCGGCCCGCAGGTCCTGCGTCGGGATCCGGTTCATCCCCTGGCTGACCTTGGTCAGCGCGGATATCAGCGCGCTCGGGTTCTGGGTGAGCAGCGCGCCGCTGCGGTCGGCGGCCAGTTCCCGGTACCGGGACAGCATCCGGATCAGCAGGAAGCTGACCGCGTAGACGATCGCGGAGACAAGCATGATCAGCGGGATCAGCAGGGCGGCCTGGTTGTTGTTGCCGCCGCGGCGGCCGCCGCCGAAGAGCTCCGAGTAGAAGGCGAACCTGACCAGCAGCCCCGCCACGATCGCGAGCAGGCTGGCGTAGGTCATGACCTGGACGTCCTTGTGCGCCACGTGGCTCAGCTCGTGCGCGAGGACACCCTCGAGCTCCTCCTGGGTAAGCCCGCTGTGGTACAGCAGCCCCTCGGTGACGCACAGGACGGAGTTCTTGCTGTTACGGCCGGTCGCGAAGGCGTTCGGCATCCGCGCCGGGGCGATCGCCACCCGCGGCTTGTCCATGTCAGCGAGCGCGCAGAGGCGGTCCACGATGCCGTGCAGCTCCGGCGCCTGCTGCGGGGAGACCTCACGAGCGCCGGCCGCCGCCAGCGCGATCTTGTCGCTGTAGAACAGCGAGACGAAGGCGGAGCCGCCGCCGAAGATCAGCGCGACCACGATGATCGCGCCGAGACTCTGCCCTGCGGCGGTCATGAGGCCGATGATCAAACCCACAAAAACCACGAATACCAAGCCGAGGAGGAACATCGTCGCGGTCATCCGGACGCTCAGGCCCCGGTCGGGCGCATACCTCGTCTGCGTCGCCATAACGCACCTCTCCGATCCCGCCAGGCGCGATTTGCCGGTTTCTCTCGCTCCGCGCCCGGTTGTCAATGGCAATCTATCTGAAGAACACCGGAGGCTGCCTGAAGCCTTCCGCTGTAGGGCCTGAACGTTCCGCAAGCCCTTCTGCCTACGGCGAAGCGCGCTGCCCCGTCGCCCCTGATGACCGCGAAGGGCGGACCCGATGGCGGACGCGCCATTTACATCGGGCCCGCCCTCACGGACAGGTTCTCCGGCGGCGAGAGGTGCGGGACGACGCTACGACAGGCCGATCGAGTCGCCGGGGATCGTGCCGTCCGCGAGAAGCTTGCGCACCTCGTCGACGGTGGCGTCAGAGAACGGCAGGATGTAGTCCGCCGTCGCGAACTCGTCGGCCTCCAGCGGCGCGCCGTTGGTCCTGACGAGCGCGATGGCACCGCGCAGCGCGGCGCCGAACGCCGCTTCCTCGTGGTCGCGGACGGCGGCGTCGAGGTCCTTGTCGAGTGCGGTCAGCTTCGCGGCCGTGTCGTCGTCGACGCGAAACTGGCCCTCGCCAAGGATGCGCACGATCACGCGCCGTCACCCGCCTGCTGCTCGGCTGTCGTGGCCTGCTGGCCGTTGGCGGCGGCGCCGTTGCCCTCGATCTGCTTGGGCGCGCTCGCGGCGATCTCGCCCTTCATCCGCGTGAGCTCGGAATCGACGTCGCTGCCGGCGCCGATCTTGTCGAGCTCCGCCTGGATGTAGTCCTGGTTGCCGCCGACGTGGTCTTCAAGCGCCCCCGAGGCGAGCAGTTCGTCGATCGCGCCGGCCCTGGCCTGGAGCTGCGCCGTCTTGTCCTCGGCCCGCTGGATGGCGAGGCCGACGTCGCCCATCTCCTCGGAGATCCCGGAGAACGCCTCGTTGATGCGGGTCTGCGCCTCGGCCGCGGTGTACGTCGCCTTGATGGTCTCCTTCCGCGTGCGGAAGGCCTGCACCTTGGCGTCGAGCCGCTGCGAGGCGAGGGTCAGCTTCTCCTCCTGCTCCTGCAGCGAGGAGAATTGGGTCTCCAGGTCGGAGTACTGCGAGACGAGCTGCGCCTTGTTCTGCAAGGCGGCCCGGGCCAGGTCCTCGCGGCCCTTCCCGAGAGCGTCGCGCGCCTGTGTGTCGCGCTTGTTGATCTCCTTCTGCAGGGCGTTCATCTGGAGTTCGACGCGCTTGCGCGACGTGGCCACGTCCGCGACCCCGCGCCGGACCCGGGTCAGCATCTCGACCTGCTGCTTGTAGGAATAGTCGAGGGTCTCGCGTGGGTCTTCCATCCGGTCCAGCGCCTTGTCGGCCTTGGCCCGGAATATCAGCGAGACTCGCTTCATCACGCTCATAGACGCGGCCGTCCCCTTCGTTTAACCTGATCGCCGCCCCCGGGCGGCACGTCGCCGCCAGGCGGCGGCTATTTGCCGCCGGCTCACCGCAATCAACCCTACGCGCTGCCGCGAGTAGTAGCCACTTATCCTCCCGTGTATCCCCGGTAAGCCACGGGGTCAAATCACGCGGCCAGGGTTTCTGGCTGCCTCCTCCCGTTCCGAAAGGCAGTAAGGTAACACCATGTTCCGACGTAGCAGCGCCGGAGCGACCGACGGCAAGGCCCAGGGTTCCCAGGGCGCGCAGACCCCGGAAGCTCCGGCAAAGAGCAGGCCAGCCGCCGAGGCGGCGAAGGGCAGGCCCACGCCCAAACGCAGTGCGGCCGAGGCCAACCGGTACCGGACCCCCACCGGGGCCACCACCAGCGGCCGCGGCCCGGCCAAGGCCCCCGACCCGCGGCGCAAGCTCACGGCCGAGGAGAAGGACCGGGTCCGCGAGGAACGCAACAAGGAGCTTCGGGCCATGCGGCGCGGCGAGGAGTGGGCGCTCGGCCCGCGCGACCGCGGCCCGGCCAAGAAGCTGGCCAGGGACTACGTCGACGCGCACCGGCGCCCGATGGAGTTCTACATGTACGCGCTCATCGTGCTGGTCATCGCACTCGTCGCGGGCAAGTCCAACTCGGCGCTCAACGCCGGCATGCAGTACTTCCTCCTCGCGATCATCGCGGTCATCGCCGTGGACGCGTACCTGCTGCGCCGGTCGGTGATCAGGCTGGTCGGCCAGCGCCTGCCGAAGGAGTCGACGCGCGGCCTCGCCTTCTACGCCATCATGCGCGGCCTGCAGCTTCGCCGCTTCCGCACCCCGTCCCCGCGGCTGAAGCCGGGCGACGAGTTCTAGGCCCGCGTCCGTTCAGCAGCACACCCAAGTGCCGTTGGGACCGCTCCGGCGGTGCCAACGGCACTTTTTCGCCTTGTCCGGGTGCCG
The DNA here is from genome assembly GCA_027326205.1 of Actinomycetota bacterium. GTDB lineage: Bacteria > Actinomycetota > Actinomycetes > Streptosporangiales > Streptosporangiaceae > Trebonia. The sequence goes on along the minus strand of DAHWEX010000069.1, from coordinate 2,576 downwards.
CTGCCCCGGCTACTCCTCGGGGTGCAGGGACATCGGGCCGTACTGTTTGCGCGCGTCGTCGAAGAGGCTCACCTGGTCCACGCCGCTGTCCAGCAGCTCTCGCCAGTTCTCGCCGAGCCAGCTCTCGGCGTCACCCTGGCTGGCGAAGATGGCCTCCTGCAGGCCCGCGCCACTGACCGCAGCGCCGTCCGCCTTTTCGTACTGCCAGGTCCAGGGCATTGCGCCGTGCCTCCTTCTCGCGTTGGTCATGCGAGAGTAGCAGTCATCGCCCTCGGCCGCGTTCACCGCATCCCGGTGCGGGCGGCAGCGGAAAGGCCACCAGGAGCCGTCGCCAGCCGCCTGGACCGGCCCTCCCCTCCTAGGGTCGGTTCAGGCGGCTGACAACGGTGGTCAGGCGCAGAACAGGATCGCCCAGACCGCCTTGCCGCGCCCGGCGACCGGGGACCAGCCCCAGACGTCGCTCAGCGCGTCGACCATCAGCAGGCCGCGACCGGATTCCTCGATCGAGCCTGGTGCTTTGAGTACGGGGGCGCAGTCCGACGGGTCGAGGACCGCGCAGATCACCTCACCGGTGCGGCGGAACAGGCGCAGTCCCAGGTTCTCGGTCGCCTGCTTGCGGGGCGCCGGCGACTCACCCGCGACCGCGCTCGCGTGCGTCACGGCGTTCGCGACGAATTCGCCCACGATCGTCTCGGCGTCTTCCGCGAGGAACGCCAGGCCCCAGTCGCGCAGGGTGTTCCTGGTCAGGCGACGGGCCGCCCGGGCCGACTGCGGCCCACGGGACAGCGGGCAGCCGACCGCAGCGGGAGAGTCCCACCAGTCCGCGGGCATCCGCATCATCCGCGGCCGGCGTGGCGCCGGCGTCGTCTTGGCAGGCAGGTCGAGCGGCTGCCGCGCCGACGGATGTACTCGCGTGCGGGTGGGCAGCGCGTCCAGCTGGTGCAGACTCATCGTGACCCCGAAGGTACGTCTGGCGTCATCCGGGTGATTGACGCAGCACACATACTGCCGCATCGGCACACGCACCTGCAAGGGCTACTGCACGTTCAATATGCACGTGCAGCTACCTTTGCGACCGGGCACCCCGTATTTGTCCTGCTACCACAAGGATCACGATCGCGATCGCTACCCACAGCCCATAGCTGGAAACTTTCTGTGCCACCGATACCGCTGGCTGCCCGAGGGTCCAGCCGAGGCCCGAGAGCATCCCCGCCCACGCGAGGGTGCCGATGGCGTCGAGGATCAGGAACGTCAGCCAGCGCATGCCGGTCCACCCGGCCACGGCGTAGATGATCGCGTTGGGGATCGGCAGGAACGGGGAGATGACGATGGCGGGCCAGGTGAACCCGCGGCCCCAGCGGTTGACCCGGGTCACGAACTTGGCCCCGCGCCGCTGCTGGCGCTTGCTGTTCCCGGCGAAGAGGTTGACGACCCGCTCGCCCCACAGGCGCCCGGCCCACCAGTAGATGAGGTCGAACTTCATCAGCCCGGGGATCGAGGCGAGCAGCACGACGGCGATCGACCCGCGTCCCACCCGGGCGAACGCCGCGGCCGACACGATCGCCTCGGTCGAACCGTTCAGCAGTTCGGAGATCACCGGGTGCGTGCCGACCAGGCTCGCCCGCCACGGCAGGATGGCCAGGTAGTACAGGCCGCTGAGCGTGATCGCCGCCCAGCACGCGATGTCGATCCGGCGCGGCCTGCCCTCCCAGGGCAGCCGGGGATCGCTCCACGGATCGCGCTCGGCCGGGTACGCCTCGCCCAGGGGGTCCGGCGCGGTCTCCACCGGTGCCTGCGCGGCCGGGGCCGGCACCTCCCCCGCTGTCGGCTGCTCGCTCACGCGGCTACGCTATCCGGGCGATGGCTCTAACCACAAAAACCGCGCGCGGCTGGCTGTGTCCGCGCCGCTTGCCCGCACGACCGCGCGCGGTGCCCTGACGGCGGTGCCCCGGCCGGGTTACCGTGGCAGGGCGGGGACTTGCCCGCGCCGGCGTTCCGGGTAAGGAGGGTGCCGTGAGTGGCGGCGACGCGCACGCGGACGGCGTGCGCCCGGGCACGGGCGCCGCGTACCTCGCGCCCGCGACCGTCCGGCGGATGGGCCGCGCCGCGGCGGCGTTCCTCGCGGCGGTGCCAGTGGAACAACGGACCGCCGCGAATCCGAGGTTCGCTCTTGACCTGCACGGGCCGCGGCGGGAGTGGACGTACCTGCCGGTCCTCGACCGGCCCGGGCTGCCGCTGCGCGCGCTGTCCGACGTGCAGCGCAAACTCGCGCACGAGCTGATCACCGCGTCGGTGTCGATGGAGGGATACGCCAAGGTCGTGTCGGTCATGGCGCTTGAGCACGTGCGGCGGGCGCTGGTGCTGGCCAGCTCGCCGCAGAGCGCGCACCTGTTCGACCCCGAACGGTACTGCTTCCGGATTTTCGGTGACCCGGACGGCAGCCCGGCGCCCTGGGGGTGGCAGCTCGCCGGACATCACGTCTCGCTGAACTTCACCGTCGCCGGGGACTACCTCTCCCCCACGCCGTGCATGCTCGGGGCCGTGCCCTCGTCCTACGGCGCACTGGCGCCGCTAGA
>DAHWEX010000059.1 GCA_027326205.1 Actinomycetota bacterium | reverse complement strand
CGCGTGACCTGCTCTTCCGCGCTGGCCAGTTCCCCCGTCAGCTCCTCGATCCGGGCAAGCAGCCGGCCCGCCTCCGCCCGCGCAGCCGCCTCCCTGCGCCTGAGCTCCTCGATCAGCGAGCCCATCGGCCTCCTTCTCCCGTGCACAACGGTAGGAGACCACGTCGCCGGTCACCCGGAGATCAGGCAAAACCCCAGGCCGGAAGTCCCTTCAGGCGAGCTGCACCCAAAGTCTTCCGGATTGCTGTCGTCGTCGCTTGGTTCCCGGTTTGGGGCGATCCAGGCGAGGGCCTCGCGGATCGCTGCTGCCTGCTCTAGGGCGAGGGCCTCGCCGGCCTTCCCGGTGGCGACTCGGGCTTCGAAGTCCATGACCAGGTGCTTGCCCCCGTCTGGACTGCGAACCGTGCAGGTGCCGAGTTTGACGGGGTCGCCCGGGTGGTGCTGCCCTGCCCTAATTGGAGTGTCGCTTGCGGCGTCCACGCTGCCGGTCATGGTCCTGCTGTACCCGATGTCTTGTTGACGAGAGGCCGGTTAAGGGGCCGGGTGAATAGCGGTCCGGCTGGCGGCCGGGCGGTAGGTACCCATAAGCGGATGATAAATTTCATCTATGCGTAGTAACGTGCCGTGATCTGCGGGGACAGGGCCAGCGGGTATGGCGAGGGCGCCCGTAACGGCGCGCCGGACGCGATCCAGGTCGCCGACCGCTGGCACAGGTGGCACAACCTGGCGGAATACGCGAACAAGGCCGTCACCCGGCACCGCGGCTGCCTGCTCGCCGCCGGCGACCGGGCCGAAGCCGGCGACGGGGAAGAAGGCACGGAACGCGAACCCGCGGGCACGGTCCCGCCCGACGCCCTGCTGGACGAAGGCGGCCGGGGGCGTCCCCTCGCGGCGCGCACCTGCGAACGCTACGCGGACATCCGCGCCCGGCTCGACGCCGGCCACTCGCAGGCCGAGATCAGCCGCGCCACCGGCCTGACTGCCAAGACCGTGCGCCGGTTCGCCCAGGCCGGCAGCGCCGGCGAACTCCTCGGGGAACTGCCAGGGGATCCAGCCTCGACGAGTTCAAGCCCTGCCTCTGCCGCCGGCGGGGCGAGGGCGCCCGCGAGGGCGCCCGCGACGGCGCCGCGCTGCACACCGAGCTCCAGAAGCAAGGCTGGGCCGGCAGCGCCAGGACCGTCCGCCGCTACCTCGCGCAGTTCCGGGAACCGGGCGCCGCCAGCGGTGCCAAAAGCCCGGCAGATCACCCGCCTGCTGCTGACCAGGCCAGACCACCTGGACGCCGCCGAGCGGGAACAGCTTGCCCGGATACGCGCCGGCTGCCCGCACATCGACGCCCTCGCCAGCCACGTCACCGCGTTCGCCGAGATGACGGACGGCCGCGCCGGCGCCACGCACCTCGATCCCTGGCTCGCCGCCGTCGAAGCAGCCGACGGCCAGCCCGAGCTCCGCTCCTTCGCCACCGGGATCCGCCAAGACAAGGAAGCCGTCCTCAACGGGCTTACCCTGCCCTACAGCTCGGGCATGGTCGAGGGCATCGTCAATAAAGTCATTCTGTGGAATCAGGATTGTCAAGTCGATGTCCGTCAATTTTGCCGCCTGACCTGCCGGACGTCGATGACGGGCAGGCTGGTCGCGCTGGCCGGCGGGTCGAGCTGCCGGGGCGTCGGCCCGGTCGGCGTGGGGGTGTCGGCGAGCCGTTCCAGGAGCCGGCTGAGGGCGGCGTCGCCGTCATCGACGGCGGCCTGCTCGTCGTCGGTCAGAGGGATCATCACCCGCATCTTCTGCAGGTTCGCCCTGGCCTCGAGGAGTTGCGCTTTGCTGGAGTCCTTCGGGGTGTAGAAGTCGCACTTGGCGCAGGCCATGCGGTGCTGGCACTGCTCGAAGAAGGTGTAGGTGCAGTAGCCGTGGCCAAGGTCGTAGTGCTGCCAGGGCTCGCCGGCCGCTACGGCACCGGAGGTGACCGCGTCGCGGTCGACGAGGACCTCGATGGTGCGGACGTTGCGGGCGAAGTACCCGGCGTCGTCGTAGGCGCGGGTCAGGGTGGCGGGGCTGATCTTCGCGTAGTACTGGGTTGACTGCGGAGACCGGTGCCCTAGCCAGGCCTGCAGTTCGAACAGCGTCATGGGTTCCTTGGCGTTGTAGAGCTGGGTGGCGATCGTGGACCGCGCCCGGTGGCTGGTGATGTTTCCCCGGACGTCGGCGTCGGGAACGCCGGCCTTGCGGCAGAGCACCGGGATGATCGTCTTGTTGATGTAGCCGGTGGAGATCTTCCGCGCCCGGTAGGCGAACAGCAGGTCGACCCGCTCGCCGGTGCGGCGGTCGGTGAACTTTGGCTGGGCTGGGCGGACGGCCTGCCAGGCGTCCAGGGCCTGGCCCAGGACCGGGTCGACGGGCTTGGTGAACGCGGTGCCGGTCTTGTGGGTGGGGATGTCGAGCAGGCAGACCGCGTCGCGGGCCAGCACCTGGTCTGAGTCGCCCGTGATCGCGGTGCCGTCGTGCTGCCAGCGGATGCAGCCGACCCGGAGGCGTGCGATCTCGTCGCTGCGCTGGCCGGAGAACAGCCAGGCCAGCGTGACCGCCCGCACCATTTCCAGGGGGTAGAAGTCCCCGGCCTGGGCCTGCGGGAGGTCGTCGGCCGTCAGGTTCAGCCCGGCCCACATGAGCTTGGCCCAGATGTCGTCGGCGATCACGCGGGGGTCGGGGCCGAGCAGGGCGGCGATGCTGCGCGGGACGGCCAGCGCGCGGGCCGGGTCGAAGCGCCTGGGGACCTGCTCCCATTCCTGCAGGTCGCGGAAGAAGGTGCGGAGCGCTGCGAGGTGGCCGGCCTTGGTGGCCGCTTCCAGCGGCTTGCCGAGTTGGTCTTTCAGCCCGGCGGTGCGCTGGACGTAGTCGCCGACGTTCATCCGGTCGACCGCGGCGACCCAGGCGGCGCAGGTCTGCCGGGTCCAGGACGCGGGGTCGGAGGCTTGCGGCTGCTCGGCTTCCAGCCAGCGGCCGGCCTTCAGCAGCGTGGCGCGGACGCTGTCCCGGACCCGGGGCGTGAGCGTTGAAGTGCCGTGCCAGCGCTCCACCTGCGCCTCCCAGGCCGGCGGGCCTCCGCTCGCCCGGGCCGAGTGACTGCCCGTCAGCCGCTGCGGCGGGTCGCAGAAGCCCAACTCGGCGACGGCCCGCTGCATGGCGTGCAGCGTGTTGCCCCTTGCCGCGGGCAAAAGACGCTCGCGGCGGGCCCGCTCGAACAACTCGGTGCTCAGGTCTTCCAGGTGCGGGCTGCGGTTGAGCAGCAGCATCTGGCAGGCGACCATCGGCAGCAGCTGGTCGTCGTCGCGGCCGAGCCGGTAGCCCCACCCGGCCAGCACCGAGCGGATCCGGCCGATCTCGCTGTCGATCCGGTCGCGGCCGAAGACGCGCCAGGCCAGGGTGAGGCGGCTGAAGCTGCCGAGCCGGTAGAAGGCGGTGAAGCCGCCGAGCAGGAACGCGTGCGCGGCCAGGTAAGGGCGCACGGCCTCGTCTGCCCAGCCGGGGGCGGCCTTGCGGAACCCGGGCTGATCCTGGCCCAGGAGAGTAGCCCATTCTTCTTCGGTCCATGCCCAGTAG
>DAHWEX010000043.1 GCA_027326205.1 Actinomycetota bacterium | reverse complement strand
TACCGACGCGCCCTCGCCGACCGCTCGGCATTCAACGAGTGGTGGTTCATCGAACCACCCGGGTACTTCAGCTCCACCGTAGCTGCGGTCCGAGCCGCGTTCCGTCGGCGGGTGGTCACCGCGGCAAGGGAACGCCGGTGGTCCGGCAGCGACGCGCAGCATTCCTAGCACGGTAGGCTCCCCCGCGAAGATGGCCTCTGACCACGTGAGCGATAGTCCGCCCGGCACGCTGGCGATGAATGTCTTAATCCGGTAACGGGCTTCTCCGCGCCGCTGCGCATCATGTGCTGCTTGACCAGCGGAGACCGGAAGCGAGCACGCGAACTGTCTCGAACTCGACGAGCTGGCTGCCGGAGCCGCGGCTTGATGCCACGCGGAACTGGGTGTTCCGAGTGCCGTGGTGGCTTTTATCGGCAAGATCCTGGCGGCGTGCGGCGGCCGGTTGCTTCATCAGGCAGAGCATGCCACTGGTCACAGCAGCACCTATGAGTACAGAGAATGACAGGGGGCGGCCAGCGTCCGGGCATTCATACGGGACGAGTAAGGCGGAATCGTCATCCAGCGGTCCCTGTCCGGGCCTGATCGGCAGCCAGCCCGTCGGCGGCGTAAAGTGGCTATTCGCTGGCGATGTGGTGTTCCCAGGACCAGGCGGCGATTTCTACCCTGTTGCGGACGCCGAGTTTGTCCTGGATGCGGGTGATGTGTGTCTTGACCGTGCTGAGCGAGATGAACAGCTCGGCGGCGATCTCCTGGTTGGTGCGTCCTTTGGCGATGGCGCGGGCAATGTCGAGTTCTCGTTCGGAGAGCTGGCTCGCGGGGCGCGCGGCCCGGCGGCGGAGCGGCGCGAGCCGCCGCAGGAGGCGGACGGTGACGGAAGGGGAGATGAGGGCGTCTCCGGCGCTGGCGGCCCGGACGGCCTCGATCAGCAGCGCGGGTCCGGCGTCCTTGAGCAGGAAGCCGACCGCGCCGGCCGCCAGCGCGCCGTAGACGTACTCGTCGGTGTCGAAGGTGGTCACGATGACGACGCGGAGCGGGCTGGGGACGTCCGGGCCAGCGAGGGCGCGGGTGACCTCGATGCCGTCCATGCCGGGCATGCGGATGTCGACCAGGCACACGTCGGGGCGAAGTTCCCGGGCCAGGGCGACGGCGTGGATGCCGTCGGCGGCTTCTGCCGCCACGGTGATGCGTGGCTGGCTTTCGAGGATGAGCCGGAAGCCGCCGCGCACCATGGCCTGGTCGTCGGCGAGCAGGACCCGCAGGCCCGCGGTGCGCTCCGGGCCGTCGGGCGTTTGAGGGCTCACCCACCCTGGCGGCCGGGTCGTGGCTTCGATCGAGGCCAGTGGCGGGTGCTGTCAATGACAGGTGCTAGGGGCGTGTTTCGTGGTTGGGCCAGGCGATGTGGTCGATCGCCAGGAACGGCTCGCCGGGTATGGCCGCGGGGGTGACCCCGGCGAAGGCCACGACGTCCCGGTGCAGGTGGGACTGGTCGGCGTAGCCGCTATCGGCCGCGACCCGGGCCGGGTCCTGCCCCGCGACCAGGCGGTGTGCGGCGTGGTCGAAGCGGACCAGCCTCGCGGCGCGCTTGGGCGGCAGGCCGCTTTGCGACTGAAACCGGGACCACAGGCGCTTGCGGCTCCAGCCGAGTTCGGCCGCCAGTGCCTCAACCCGGGCCTGGCCGCGGCTGGCGACGATCCGGCTCCAGGCCCAGGCTACCTCCGGGTCGGCCGGCGGCCCCGCCTCCCGCCGGCGGCCGACCAGCGCGTCGGCTATCGCGAAGCGGTCCTCCCAGGAGGGGGCATCGGCGAGTTGCTCAGCGATCCGCGTTGCCTCCCGGCCCCACAGGTCGTCCAAGGCCACCACGGTGCCGCTCAGGTCGGCTGGGGACGCGCCCAGGATCGAGCGGGCGGTCAGCGGGGGCAGGCGCACCTGCAGGCACTGGAGGTTCTCCATCTGCTGCAGACGGACCGCCCCGAATCCGAGCCCGGCGACGAGGCTTCCCCGCTGCTCCCGCCCGGTGGCATCGAGCACGGTGACCGAGCCGGGGCCGAACATCAGGGCCAGCGTCACCGCCGGGTGCGGGATCAGCCGGAGGCCGGCCGGGGTCCTGCCCAGGTCACCGAACCCGGCCATGGTCACGCCGACCGCCCGCTGGCCTCGCATCGGGGTCGCGATGTCCCACAAGGGCACGCCGCCGCGTTCACCCGGAGAGGGCCCCATGCTCTCATGGTAAGCGAACCCGGCCGACCGGAACATTTGTCCAATCGCCCGCGCGCGCCGGCGGAGATAGTGGGCTCATGACTGCTCCGTACGACGAACCGCACATGAAAAGCGGCCAAGCCGCTGCGGAGGCGACGCTGCCCTTGGACGGCGGCAACGTCTATGTCCGCCAGGACGGCCCCCGCGACGCCGCCGCACTGCTGCTCATCCACGGGTCCGGCTCCTCGACCCGCGCCTGGGACCCGATGGTTCGGCTGCTGACCACGTCCCATCGTGTCATCCGGATCGACCTGCTCGGGCACGGCCGGTCGGACAAGCCGGCCGACGGCGACTACGCGATCTCCGCGCAAGCGCGCCGGGTCGCCGCGGCACTGGACCTGCTCGGTGTCACCCGCGCCGTCGTGGCCGGCCACTCCTCCGGCGGCTACACCGCCACCGCCCTCGCCGAGCAGCGCCCCGATCTGGTGACGGCGCTCGCGCTCATTAACACCGGCCCCAGCCCGGACGCCCTCACCGCCCCGGAGGGCGTCGGCGCCATCGGCCCGGCGCCGTGGCCGCAGCTCACCGACGCGCAGCTCCGCCAGGCAGCGAGCCCTGCCTTCAGCCGCCCCGGCTACCAGCCCCCGCAAGAGCTCCTCGACGATCTCCGGAGCATGACCTACCACACGTTCACCGCCACGATGCGGGCGTCCGGCGCCTACATCCGGCAACAGCCGATCCCGGACCGGCTGACCCCCCTCGGCAAACCGCTGCTCGTGATCTTCGGCCAAGACGACCGGCGGTGGCGGCCCTCCTCCGCCGCCGACTACCACGCAGTCCCGGGCGCGCACGTCGAGATGCTGCCCGGGCTCGGGCACACCCCCATCCTGGAAGACCCGCCGCGGACCGCCGCAACCCTCCTGGCCTTCACCGCCGCCCGCCCGGCGCAAGCGGACCGGGGGGCGCGATGAGCCCGGTACCCGACGAGACCGCGACGGTCCCGGCACGGCGGGCGAGGATCGCCGACTGGCTGACCGACAGCCTGGCACGGCGCCCGTCGGGGCGGCTTGCCCGACGCTTCTACCGTGACCCGCGGTCGCGGGTCATGCGTCGCGCCAGGCGAGGATGCAGCCGCCGATGAGCAGCGCGGCGGCGGCGTAGGCGGCGAGCACGCTCATGCCGGCCCAGGCCGGCAGGGGACAGGCTGCCGCGCCGGGGCGGCAGGTGTGGCCGCCCAGCGCGTCGCCGACGATGTAGGCCGGCAGGTAGGCGTCGATCGTGCGGTCGAGCTGCCCGATGAACAGCTCGCCGGCGTACACGACGCCGACCAGCACCGTGACCGCGGCGGCGGTATGCCGGATGATCGCTCCCAGGCCCAGGCCGAGCGGCCCGATCAGGGCCGGACTCGCGCCGCTCGCCGCGATGGGGCGCAGCACCCCGGGCTGGCCGAGCGCGGGCGCGGCGGTGCCGTGGCCGAGCGCCGCGCGGCCGGCGAAGAAGGCAAGGAATGCCGCTGCCTGCCCGGTGACCAGCGTCGTGACGCCGAAGACCGCGGCCTTGGCGGCCAGCACCAGCGGGCGCCGGGGCGAGGCGGCGAGGGCGGCGCGGATCGTCCCGGAGGCGTACTCGCCGGTCACGGCCAGCACGCTGGCGAACCTCGATCACCCGCCTCACCGTCCCTGCTCATGCTGGGCGCGCAGCGCCGCCGCTAGCCACTTCAGGGGCGCCTGCGACGAGAACGGCTCCCTGCCGGTGATGACGGCGGTCAGCTGCCAGTACCGTTCGACCCGCGGATCGGTGCCGACCTCCAGCTGGGCGAGGTCGACGGGGCCGCGGACGGCCTGGCCGCCCTCGATGACCTCCAGCTCGAGAGTTACCACCTGTTTCACGCCGTCCGCGCCGACCTGCTGCGCCGATTCGGCCGCCACGCCGCCGCGCTGCAGGCCTATGACGCCGCACTGGCCCTCCCGGCCAACGCCGCCGAGCGGGAGTTCCTCCGGCGCCGCCGCCACGAACTCACCCAGCCCTCATGAGACGCAGTGCGGCAGGGGATCGGAGGCAGTGAGCGCGAGAATGGCACCTTACGGTCACGCGGTGTCGCGGTGCGCGTGGCCGACGCGACAAGCGAATCGCCATTGCGGTCGGCCTGCGCGGTCGATGGCCAGTCGGGCTGGCACGGCTGAATCGGGGCATGCCGCCGGGCCGTCGCCAGCAACTATTCTCCATGAGATTAGGTCAACTACTATCTGAGAGTCTACTCGTGAGGTAGTCTCTCGGGTATGAGTGTTCCGCTGACGCTGCTGGGGCTGCTTGAGCGCGGGCCCAGCCATGGGTATGACCTCAAGCGCGACTACGACGCTTACTTCGGGCAAGGACGGCCGCTGCGCTACAGCCAGGTGTATGCCACGCTGTCGCGACTGGCCAGGGACGGGAAGGCCGCGGCCGGGCCCGTCGAGCAAGGGGCCGGGCCGGAACGGCGCCGGTACGTCATCACCGACGAGGGCGTCGCCGACGTGGACAAGTGGCTCGCCGAGCCCGCGCCGCCGGAGCCCGACCTGCAGAGCGAACTGTTCGCCAAGGTCGTGCTCGCGCTCGTGCTCGGCAAGCACGCCGGCAACTACCTCGACGTCCAGCGGGCGGCGCACCTGCAGCGGATGCGCGAGCTCACCGAGTTCAAGCGGCAGGGCGGCACCCTCGACGTGCTGCTCGCCGACCACGCCCTCTACCGCCTGGAGGCGGACCTGCGATGGATCGACCACACGGCGGCGCGGCTGGACACGATCGCGCGGACAGTGCGGGGGCAGTCGTGACTCCCGGTCACAGCGCCGCCGGGCGCAGCGCCGCGAACCTGCGTGTCACGGGACACGGGCCCGGCGCGCCGGGGAAGTTCATCGAGGCCGTCGATCTGTCGCTGTCGTTCGGCAGCACGCCGGCGCTGCGCGGGGCGTCGCTCGGCGTCGCCAAGGGCGAGATCGTCGCCGTCATGGGGCCCAGCGGGTCCGGGAAGTCGACGCTGCTGCACTGCCTGGCTGGGATCCTGGTGCCTTCCTCGGGGGAAGTGCACTTCAACGGGATGCGGCTCGACCGGCTCAGCGACGACAAGCGCAGTGCGCTGCGGCGGGACCGGTTCGGGTTCGTGTTCCAGTCCGGGCAGCTCGTGCCCGAGCTCACCGCCGAGGAGAACGTCGCGCTGCCGTTGCTGCTGTCCGGCATGCGGCGCGGGCCGGCGATGGCGGCGGCGCGCACGTGGTTCCCTACGCTCGGGCTGGACGGGCTCGAGTCCCGGCGGTCCGGTGAGCTGTCCGGCGGGCAGGCGCAGCGCGTCGCGCTCGCCCGCGGCCTGGTCGCCGGGCCCGAAGTGCTGTTCGCCGACGAGCCGACCGGGGCGCTGGACTCGGTGTCCGGCGAGCTGGTGATGAACCTGCTGGTGACCGCGGCCCGTGAGCAGGGGACCACGGTCGTCCTGGTCACCCACGACGCCCGGGTCGCCGCGTACGCCGACCGCGAGGTCGTCGTGCGGGACGGCACGGTCAGCACGCTCACCGGGGCAAAGCCATGAGCGCGGCGACCGCGATCGAACGGGACACTCCCGCGATCAGCACGCTTACGGGGGCGAAACTGTGAGCGGGGCTGGCACGCTCGAACGGGACGCTGGCCGTCCCGGGCTGAACGGGCCTGGCACAGTCGGGCTTGGGCTGCGGCTGGCCGTGAACGGGGGGCGTGAGGCCGTTACCCGGCTGGTCATCCTGGCGGTCGCGGTCGGGCTCGGCGTCGGGCTGCTGCTCACCGCGGTGGCCGCGACCAACGCGGTCACCGCGTGGAACAACCGGCACGCGTGGTTCTGGACCGGTACCCAGCAGGCGGCGCCGGGGCCGGCCACTGCCCGTGGTGGACAACAGAGTGCGCCTCTGTGGTGGCACCCAACCAGCGACATCTACGACGGCCAGACGATCAGCCGCTTCGACGTCGCGGCCACCGGCGCTTCCTCGCCGGTGCCGCCGGGGCTGTCCCATGACCCGGCGCCGGGGACGTACTACGCCTCGCCCGCGCTCGCGGCGCTGCTGCGGTCTGTTCCCGCAGACCAGTTGGCCGACCGCTACCCGGGGCACCTGGCCGGGATCATCGGTGACGCCGCGCTGCCCTCGCCTAGCTCGCTCGTCATCGTCGTGGGGCGCACCCCGGCGCAACTGGCGACGGCCGTGGGCAGCGTAAAGGTGACCGCTATCGCCACGACCATGCCAAACGGCGGCGGCGGGAATGGCGCGATCTCCTCCGCCAGGAATGGCCCTCGGCAGCGGTCCCAGGCGAACTTTAACCCCAACGGGCTCAGGTACACGCCGGCCGACATCGGCATACCGGCGAGCGGCAGCGACCTGATCCTGTCCGTCGTCGCGCTGGCGATCCTGCTGCCGGTACTGATCTTCATCGGCACCGCGACCCGGCTGTCGGCAGCCCGCCGGGAGGAGCGGTTCGCGGCGATGCGCCTGGTCGGCGCGACCCGCACGCAGGTGTCCGCGCTCGCGACGGTGGAGTCGACCGCGGCGGCCGTGGCGGGCGTGGCCGCCGGGTTCGCGGTCTTCTCCGGGCTGCGCATCCCGGTGGCGGGCATCCCGTTCGTCGCCCAGCCGTTCTTCCCCGGCGAACTGACGCTCAGCCTGTTCGACGTCATCGTCGTCGCGGTGGGCGTGCCGGCGGCCGCCGCCGTGGCAGCGCGACTGGCGCTGCGCCGGGTGAACATCTCACCGCTCGGCGTCACGCGCCGGGTGACGCCGAAGCCGCCTGGTGCCTGGCGGGTGGTGCCGCTGCTCCTCGGCCTGGCTGAGCTCGGCTTCTGGGCGGGGCACGGGCACCCGGCCTCGATCCAGGGGCAGATCCAGGCGTTCGTGACCAGCTTCGCGCTGATCATCACCGGGCTGTTCATCGCCGGGCCGTGGCTCACCATGGCCGCCGCGCGGCTCATGGCCCGGCGGACCAGCCGCCCCGGCACGCTGATCGCCGCCCGGCGCATCGGCGACGACCCGCGGGCCGCGTTCCGCTCGGTCAGTGGGCTGGTGCTCGCGCTGCTGGTCACCACCGTCGCGACGATCGCGATCGCCACGCAGGACGCCAAGAACCCCACCAGGTTCGGCAACGTCGCCGAGTCGCACGTGCTGACCGCGCAGATATCGGCGTCGAGTGCGGCCGCCGAGAACGGCGGCCTGGGAGCGCGGTCTGGCATCGCGAACCCGGGGCCGGCCGCGCCGGCCGCGCCGCTCGCCGCCCGGCTGAGTGCGGTGCCCGGCGTCCAGGGGGTGCTCGTGGTGCGCGCGGTCCCCGGGCTGACGATCCCTGGCCGGTTCGAGAACCTCGGTGTCAACGAGTTCGGCGTCAACGCCGACGGCAGCGGCCCCCCGGTCCCGGCCGGCGTGGTCTCCTGCGCGCAGCTCGCGACCGTGCCCGCGCTCGGCCGCTGCCCGGCAGGCGCGGCAACGGCCAAGTTCCCGGCGGACGGCTTCAACGGTCCCCTCGGCTTCAACTCCAAGGTGGACACCTACACCTGGCCGGCCGCGGACGTGCCGGCCGCCGGCCTGCCCGCCCTCGGCGTGGACGGCATCGACATGGCGACGAACGGCGCCACGGCGACGGTCGAGCGGGCGCGGACGCTGCTGGAGGCGAGCGTTTACCCGACGGTCTCCCCGCCGTCCTCGTACGCCGACATCGCCGCGCGGGACAACTCGCAGAACTCCGGCTACCAGCAGCTCGCCAACGTGGTGATCGGAGTCAGCCTGGTGATCGCCGGGTGCACGCTGGCGGCGGGCATCGCGGCGGGGCTCGCGGAGCGCAAGCGGCCGTTCAGCCTGCTGCGGCTCACCGGCGCGCGGCTGTCCACGCTACGCGGCGTCGTCGCGCTTGAGGGCGCGGTCCCGCTGCTGACGGTGGCGGTCGTGGCGATCGGGACGGGCTTCGGCGCCGCCGCGATGTACGCGACGGAGGCGCAGAACCGCCCGATGGCCGCGCCGGGTCTGGCGTACTACCTGCTGACCGCCGGCGGCATCATCGTGTCCCTGGCGATCATCGCGGCGACGTTCCCGATCCTGACCCGCATCACGGGCCCGGAGACAGCCAGAAACGACTAACGGGAAGGCCGGCGGCGGCCACGTGTCTTCGCTTGGCCGCCGCTCTTCGCCCGCGACGTGGCTCCCGCTCTGGAATCACTCGCGCAATCTCGGAGCCAGGCCACCAGACACACACCGTGACCACGACCGCACCGCCCAAATGCTCAACTAACCCGGCCTGCCCCATCCGGGCGCTGCTCAACTACCGCTAAAACCGCAGCTCGCACCGCTCATTTATCTCGGTTCCCTACAGCCCAGGGTTCGACCTAGCCTGGTTCACCGAGGCCCTCGAAGCTGTAGACCGTATGGGGTTACGGGTCCCTTCCGCCTGGGTAATCGCAAGCCCGCGCTGCCCCCTGGGCACGTGCGGGCTTCCCGGACAGGCACCCGGCTCAGCGCAGGCCGTGACGGTCCGCCCAGGCCGAGACGGCGGCGGCGATCTCGGCGGGACGGTCCTCGGGCGCGTGGTGCCCCGCCTTGCCGCAATGGACGGTTTCCAGCGAGGCGATGTGGCTCGCGCACCAGTCCGCCACCGCCTCTGTGATGAGCAGCGTCGGCGAGCCCTCGAAGGTCATCAGCAGCTTGGGCACGTGCGGGCTGGTCGCGAGCCATGCGTCGTATGCCTCGATGCGTGTGACGAGGCCGGCGGGTTCGCCGCCGAGCGGCATCTGCCTGGCCCAGGCCAGGAGCGGTCGGCGGCTTTCGCGGGTCGGGTAGGGCGCCAGGTAGGCCTCCAGGTCGCGAGCGCTGACGGGAGTGAGCACGCCGCCG
>DAHWEX010000040.1 GCA_027326205.1 Actinomycetota bacterium | reverse complement strand
GCCTTCGAGGTCCCGGTGGAGATCGCCGCCCCCTACCAGCCGGGGAGTACGCGGCGGGTCACGGTCACGGTCGACAGCGACGCGCGGCGGCAGCAGCAGGCCGACGCCGACATCACCGTGGCCGAACCGGGCTGGACCATGTGGATGGTCAGCCACTTCCACTACGACCCGGTGTGGTGG
The DNA here is from genome assembly GCA_027326205.1 of Actinomycetota bacterium. Lineage (GTDB taxonomy): Bacteria > Actinomycetota > Actinomycetes > Streptosporangiales > Streptosporangiaceae > Trebonia. The sequence continues at coordinate 5,241 of DAHWEX010000040.1, read as the reverse complement.
AACACCCAGGGGCAGTTCACCGAGACGCGGCTCGTGCTGCCGGACGAGGACGGAGACCTGCCCGACACGCGGACCGCGTTCGACCTGGTGCGGCTGCACCTGGAGAAGGCGCGGCGGGACGCCGACTACAAGTTCGTGCTCGCCGAGGTCGATTACCTCAAGCCGCACTTCGACGCGTTCCCCCGCGACCGGGCCTTCCTGCGGTCGCTGCTGCGCGACGGGCGGGCCGAACTGGTCGGCGGCACCTACAACGAGCCGAACACGAACCTGACCGGGGCGGAGACGACCATCCGCAACGCGGTGTACGGGATGGGGTTCCAGCGCGGGGTGCTCGGGGGCTCGCCCGCCTCCGCCTGGATGCTCGACGCGTTCGGGTTCGACCCGGGGTTCCCCGGGCTCATGGCACAGGCCGGGCTCTCGTCGTCGTCGTGGGCACGCGGGCCGTTCCACCAGTGGGGCCCGTCGGTCAACACCGAGATGCAGTTCCCCGCGGAGTTCGAGTGGCTGTCCCCCGACGGGACCGGGCTGCTCACGGCGTACATGGCCAACCACTACGGCGCCGGGTGGACGCTGCACACCGCGACCGACGCCGACGCGGCGCAGCGCGCGGCCTACGAGCAGTTCCGGCAACTCGCCCCGGTCGCCGCGACGCGCAACGTGCTGCTGCCGGTCGGGTCCGACCACGTGATCCCGGCCCGGTGGGTGACCGACGTCGCCCGCGCGTGGGCGGCCAGGTACGTGTGGCCCCGGTTCGTCCCGGCGATCCCGAGCGAGTTCTTCGCGGCGGTGCGCGCCGACGCCGAGCGCGACCCGGCCCGGTACTGGATCATGCCGCAGACGCGGGACATGAACCCCGTCTACACCGGCAAGGACGTCTCCTACGCGGACACCAAGGTGGCCGCCCGGGCCGGCGAGGTCGCGGTCCTCGAGGGCGAACGGCTGGCCACGCTGGCCTGGCTGCGCGGCGCGCCCTACCCGGCGGAGTCGCTCGACAAGGCGTGGCGGCAACTCGCCTACGGCGCGCACCACGACGCGATCACCGGGACCGAGTCCGACGAGGTGTACCTCGACCTGCTGGCCGGCTGGCGGGAGGCGTGGCAGCGGGGGGACACGGCGCGGCGGGAGGCGCTGGCGTTCCTGAGCGGCGCGGGGGACGACGGCACGGGGGACGACGGCGGCGCGGGCGGCCTCGCCGTCACCGTGGTCAACGGGCTCGCCCGCGAGCGGGACGCGATGGCCACGGTGACCGTCACGCTCACCGCGCCGGGGACGCCGTGGCTCACCGTCCTCGACCCGGTGACCGGGTCGCCGGTGCCGACGCTCGCCGAAGGGGTCACCCGGCATCCCGACGGGTCGCTGGCCGCGGCGACGCTGACGTTCCGGGCGTGCGGGGTGCCGCCGCTCGGGTTCGCGCGTTACCCGCTGGCCCCCGCCCCCGGCCCCGCCGCCTCCGCCACGGCCGACGGCTGGGCCGACCTCGAGGGGCTGACGATCTCGAACGACGCGTTCACCGTGACCGGGGCGGCGGGGCACGGCGCGCTCGCCTCGATCGTCGAGGCCGCGACCGGCAGGGAACTGCTGCTGCGGCCGGGTAACGACCTCGTCCTGCAGGAGGAGTACCAGCAGCATCCGCGGTGGAACGAGGGGCCGTGGCACCTGTCCCCCCGGGGGCCGGGGCGCGCCGCGTCCGCCGGGCCCGCGGCCGTGCAGGCGCAGCGGTCGCCCGTCGGGTCGCGGCTCACCGCCACGTATACCCTCGGCGACCTGTCCGTGACCGCCGAGACGCTGCTGTGGGAGGGCGCGGACCGGGTGGAGTTCCGCACGCACGTGTCCGGGTCGATCGGGAAGGACCACCTGCTGCGGGTACGGTTCCCCGCTTCGCTCCCGGGCGGGCTGCCGGTGTACCAGACGGCGACCGCGGTGGTCGGGCGGCCGTTCGGCGCCCCGGAGGCGGATGCCGCGTCGCACTGGTGGACGCTGGACAACCCGGCGAACCAGTGGTTCGGCATCGGTTCGGTGGCGCGGGCGGAGCTAACCGCCGGCTCCGGGGCCGCGGTCCCCGTGGCGCTCGGGGTGGCCGAGATCGTCACCCCCGACGCGGTGCCGGAGTCGCTCCGGCCGGCCGTCAGGGACCTGGTCACCCGACTGGGGCGCGCGGGCGTCACCGCGACGACCTCCCGGGCGGCCGGGACCCGTTACGGGTCGCTCGCGCTGGACTCCAACCTGCCCGACTTCCGCGTCGCGCTCGGCGGCCCGTCCTCGAACGCGTTCACCTCCGAGGTCCTCGCCGCGTGCGGTCCCGCGGTCGCCAAGCGGCTGGCGGCACTCGTCGCGGAGCACGGCACGGCGCGGCTGTGGGTGCCGGCCACCCAGTCGCGGGCCACGGCGTTCGCCCCGGTTACGGAAGCACAGGAGCCGGAAGCACAGGGGCCGGACCTGCGCGGGGCCCGGGACCTTCCGGTGCTCATCATCGCCACCGCCTCGCCCGCCGACCTCCCGCTGGCCATCACCGAGGCGTCAATGCCGCTCTCGTCCGGGCCGCTCTTCACCGCCGAGGTGTGTGACGGCGACGCGCTCGCTCCCGGGGACACGCCGCTGGCCGAGGGGGCGGTCGCGCTCTTCAACCGGGGGACACCCGGCGGGGTCGTCACGCCGGACGGGACGCTGTGGATGTCGCTGTTCCGTGCCTGCTCCGGGTGGCCGAGCGGGGTCTGGATCGACGGCGACCGGCGCACCGCCCCGGACGGGTCCTCGTTCGCCTGGCAGCACTGGTCGCACACCTTCAGCTACGCCCTCGCCTCGGCCCGCCGCCTGCGCGACTGGCGGGGGGCCGGGTTCAACGCCGCGGCCGAGGACTACAACCACGACCTCGTCACCGCCGTCGGCGGTTCCGCCGGCGCGCAGCCGCCCACGGCCCGCGCCGCGCTCGGCGTCGAGATCCTCGACATTCCCGCGCTCACCGGGATCTCGCTCCGTGGCGGCACGACCTTCGTCAGGGACGGCGACGACACCGGCGCGGCGTACCCGCTGACCCGGATCGGCCATGTCACGCTGTCCGCGCTGAAGCCGCGCGGCAACCCGCTCGCGGGCGGCCTCGCGCCCTCTTGCGCCGCACGCGAGGTCACCGTGCGGCTGCGGGAGACCGACGGGCGCTCCGGTGTCGCCGGGCTGCGGATCGCGGGCGGGATCGAGGCCGCCTGGCGCAGCGACCTGCTCGAGGAGTCGGACGGCGAGCCGCTGGCCGTGCAAGGCGGGACCGCGCTCGTCCCGGTGCTCCCGTTCGAGACCGTGACGGTGGCCGTGCGGCTCGCCGAGGCGGCCGTCACCGGGCCGGCCCCGGGTGCCGCGGCGGCGCCGCCCGAGCCCGCGCAGCCCGTGTTCACCCGGTACTGGCTGCACGGCAAGGGGCCGGCCCCGGCCGGGAACGTCCCGGTCGCGGTGCACTTTTCCCCCACGCGGGTCACGCTGCGCGCTCCCGCGGCCGGCGTCGGCTGGGCGGCGGGCGGCACCACCGGACCGGAGCGCGCCGCCGTCGAGCTCACCGTCGCCTGCGGGCCGTCGGGAGCGAGCGGGGCAGTGGAGCTGGCCGTGCCCGGTGAGCTCACGGCGGCCGTCACCGGAGACAGCACGCCGCTGCGCTACGACCTGGGGCCCGGCGAGTTCGCGTCCTGGCGGGTCGTGGTCAGCGCGCGGGACGGCGCGCCCAACGGCCGGTACTTCGCCGCCGCGCGGATCACCGACGACCTCGGGCAGACGCTCGAGGACGCCGTGCTCGTCACGGTCGGCGAGCCGGGCGAACCCGACCCCGGCCTGGAACCGGAGGAACTGTTCTTCCGGCTTCAGTCCGACGTCACCGCCCTGGCGGATGAAGTCGACCTCACCGTGCTCAGCCCGGCGCTCCGGCTGGCCCCCGGCGAGCCCGGCGAACTCGCGGTGCGCGTCTCGAGTCACCTCGCCTCGCAGTTGCGCGGCGAGGTCCAGCTCGTCTCCCCCGTCGGCACCTGGGGCTCCACCGGGCCCTGGACCCAGCAGGTCACGGCCGAGCCCGGCGGCGAGGCGACCGTCCGGTTCGACGTCACGGTCCCGGCGACGGCCGTACCCGGCTGGGAGTCGTGGCTGCTGGTGAAGCTGATGTACTTCGGCCGCGTGCGCTACAGCGAGGCAGTCCCGCTGACCGTCTGCTAGCCGGGCGGCGGCCACCTCCCGGCCGCTGCCCTGGCCTGCCGGCGGCCGGCCCGCTGGCGCTACGGCCCCCGGAGCTAAACGTGCCGCGGCGCTGTGCGCCACCGCACCGCTAGGTTCGGCGCGGTGGCGCACAGCGCTACCGGACGTCGGGCGCCGTGGACCTCAGAGCCGTACGGCTTCGCGGCATGCCGCTCGCCGCACGCTCGGCTACACCGACGGCTACTCGCTGATCGCCGTGACCTGGACCGTGTCGTCCGCGAGTACCGACGCGTCGTCCGGCACCGCGGGCCTGCGCGGCCTGAGCAAGACGGCGATCAGCGCCAAGGCGGCCACGTCGAAGATCGCCGCCAGGCCGAACGCCGTGGCCATGCCGTGAGCCAGGACGTGAGCGTGCTGCGCGGCCGCCGACAAGCCGGCCACCGGGTGCGCGGAGGCGGACCTGACCGCCGTCCCGAACACCGCCACAAGGACCGCCAGGCCCACCGAGCCGCCAAGCTGCTGCATCACGTTGACCAGGCTGGAGGCCGCGCCAGACTCCTGCGGCCTCACCCCGGCGAGCGACGCCGTGGTCAGCGGCACGAACACCGCGCCCATGCCCGCGCCGAGCAGCACCATCGGGCCGAACACCCCCGACCAGTAACTGGTCTGCGGAGACACCCGCGACAGCCACGCCATCCCGATCACCACCGGGGTCATCCCGATCAGCATGAGCCGGTAGCCGCCGACCCGCGGCAGCAGCCGCGGCATGAGCCGGGACACCGCGAACAGCAGCACGGTCATCGGCAGGAACGCGATCCCGGTGGTCAGCGCGCCGAAGCCGAGCACGTCCTGCAGGAACTGGGTGATGAAGAAGAACATGCCGAACATGACGGCCACGAGCCGCAACCGGACGGCGAACGACCCGGCACGCCCCCCGTCGGCGAACAGCCGCAGCGGGGTGATCGGCTGCGGGGCGCGGGTCTCGTTGAGCACGAACGCGACGAGCAGCAGGACCCCGGCCGCGAACGCGGCGATGGCCACCCGGTCACCCCAGCCGTTGGACGCGGCCCGGATGAA
>DAHWEX010000021.1 GCA_027326205.1 Actinomycetota bacterium | reverse complement strand
GCTCGACCAGCGTCTGCGGCAGCAGCTCCATGTAGTCCGCGAACCCGCCGAACAGGCCGGACCGCTCGTCGACCCCGAAGTCATGGCCGTAGACGCGGATGCCGCCGGGTAGCGGCACCGATTCGCGGACCGCGACCCGCTGCCCCTCCTCGACGCCCCAGCGGGCAGCGGTCCCGGGGGCCAGGGCGTCGAGGCGCCCGACGATCTCGTGCCCGGGGATCGACGGGTAGGCGCCGCCCTGCGGGGTGTGCACGATGCCGTGCAGGTGATCGACGTCGCTGTGGCACATGCCGGTCGCCTCGACCCGCAGCACCGCGCCGCCGGGCGGCGGGTCGGGCACTGGCAGCTCGCGCAGCTGCCAGGTGCCGTCGCCGGGCATGACCACCGCTCTGCTCATCCGGGCCATGAGGCTCCCTTCTGTTTCCCTGAGAACTGTGAAGACGCGTCAGCCGGGCAGGCTGCCGGTGTGCAGCCGGGCCAGGCGCAGGCCCTCCGCCTCATCCGGCGCCTCGGCCTGCCACTCCCCGCAGGAGCACCAGCAGCGGTAATGGTCGCCGTCTGGCACGACCGCCTGCCCGTCGTGGTAGCCGCCGGCGCCGGTGAAGAACTCGGACGGCTTCGCGTCAAGCGCACTTTCCCCGTGGTTATCGCTCATGCCCGCCGCTCCTGCGCGGGCTGGCCCGCCACCCGGAAGACCCGGAACACCGGCAGCAGCCAGCCGTCCGAGATGGGGTGGAAGTCGACGGTCAGCTCGGTGCCGATCGAGACGTCGGCCGGGTCCACGCCGACGACGTTGCTGACGAGCCGCGCGCCGGGGGCGTCGGGCAGGTCCACGACCACCGGGACCAGGGTGATCCCCGGCAGCCCGGGGTACCCGTCGACCACCGTGTAGGTGTAGACGGACGCCCGGCCGGACAGCTCGGTCCAGTCCACCGCGGCCGACTGGCAGCGCCAGCAGAACGGCGTCGGCGGCAGCCGGAACGTGCCGCAGTCCGCGCACCGGGGCGCGACCAGCCGGCGTTCCCGCGCCGCCTGCCAGAACGGCTCGGTGCTCGGGTCGACCGAGATCTTGACCGCCTCGGCCGGCAGCGCGGCCGCGACCTTGGCGCCGCCGCCTGGTGTGCTGCTCACCGGTCACGCCCCAGGATCAGGCCGCTGGTCGGCAGCGCGGCCGGGCCGCCGGTGACCAGCGCGAGTTCGGCGCCGGCGACCTGGTTGACGGCGGTGCCGCGCAACTGCTCGACGCCTTCGGCGATGTGGGTGGCGCCGATCACGTACGCCTCGGACAGCTGCCCGCCGTGCGGGTTGACCGGGATGCTGCCCGGCTTGCGCTCCGGCGTGTACCGGATCGCGCCGCTCAGCACGAACGGGCCGCCGTCGCCCTTCGCGCAGAATCCGTAGTCCTCAAGCTGCATCACCACCATCGGCGTGAAGTGGTCGTAGATCAGGGCCACGTCGATGTCCCGCGGGGTGACCCCGGCCCGCCGGTACAGCCAGCCGGCCACCGCCTGGTGACCGGAGGAGGCGAAGGTCTCGTCGTCTGGCATGCCGAACCAGGAGAAGCCGCGGCCCCATTCACGGGTGCCGCCGTGGGCGGCCGCGACCACCGGCACCGGCGGCTGCCGCAGGTCCCTGGCCCGCTCCAGCGAGGTGGTGACGATCGCCACCGCGCCCTCGCTCTCCAGGCAGAAGTCGTACAGGCACAGCGGGTCGGCGATCACCCGCGCGCCGAAGTACTGCTCGCGGGTGAGCGGCTCGCGGTAGCGCGCCTTCGGCCGGTTCAGCGCGTTCTGCCTGGTCGAGATCGCGACCTCGGCGAAGGCGTCCCTGGTCGTGCCGTAGGCGTGCATGTGCCGGCGGGTCAGCAGCGACATCAGGTGGCCCGGGCCGGCCAGGCCGGCCGGCTGCACGAACGAGCCGAGCGGGGTGGCCGCCTTGGACGCGACCACGGTGCCGAGCCGCATCCGCTGCTGCAGCGCCATCACCGTCACCACCACCGAGGCGTCGCCCGCCACGATGGCGGCCCGAGCCAGGCCGATCGCGCCGGCCGAGCCGCCGCCGCCGCCGGTGAGGGCCGCGGTGAACGTCAGTTCGCGGATGCCGAGCGTCTCCACGAGCTCGCCGGCTTCCATCTGGTCGCCGTACCCGGCCCGGGCCAGCGAGTAGAACGCCAGCCCGTCGATCTCGGTCGCGGAGAGGCCGGCGTCCGCGCAGGCGGCCAGGATCGCCTCGCCCGCCAGCCGGGTGATGCTCTGGCCGGCGGTCTCGCCCCGCTTGTAGTACGGCGTCGCCCCGATGCCGGCGATCGCGACGTCGCGGGCGCCCGTGTGCCGCGCCACCGGGTCAGGCCTCGTCGGCGGGGGCCGGCGGGACGTGCGGGAAGAGCTCGGCGAACGCGCCCTGGGTGATCCGCCGCCTGGTCGCCTCCGGCACGCCGTCGAAGAGCTCCTTCAGGGTGTCCTGGGTGTGGCCGTAGGTGCCTTCCATGTGCGGGTAGTCGGACCCGAACATGACGTTCCGGTAGCCCATCGCGTCGAACGCCGCCACCGCCGACTCGTCATGCTGGAAGGAGGCGTAGACCTGCGTCATCAGGATGTCCTTGGGGTCACGGGCCAGCTTCGGGCGCACCGCCGTGTGGTGCTGCCGGTAGCCTTCGCGCATCCGGTCGCCGAGGAACGGGATCCAGCTGGCCCCGCCCTCGGAGATCAGCACCTTCAGCCCCGGGTGCCGGTCGAGCGCACCCGACGCCACCAGCTTCATCGCCGCCCGCTGGCCGGAGAACGTGGTCTCGGTGTAGTTCATCACCGCGCCGCCGGGACCGCGGTAGGCGACGCCCACCTTTCCCGAGGTCAGGTCGACCGGGTCGGTGCCGATGTGGATGGCCAGCACCATGCCCGCCTGCTCGGCCGCCCGCCAGAACGGCTCCCAGTCCGGCATGTGCCAGTCGGGGGCGCTCGGGTGCGGCCGGGTCGGCAGGAACACCGACGTGAAGCCCTGCCCGGCGGCCCACTCCAGCTCCGACACCGCGTCGCCGACGGCCAGGGTGGAGACCTGGGCGGTGACGACGTAGCGGTCGGACACCGCCGCGACTTCCTCAAGCGCCCACTCGTTGCTGGCCCGCATGCACGCCTTCAGCAGCTCCGGGGTGCGGAAGGTAGACGCCCACATGCCCAGCGAGGGGAAGATCACCTCGCCCCAGACGCCCTCGTGGTCAAGGTCGGCAAGGCGCAACCGGGCGTCCCTGATGCCCTCGGCCTTGCGGCTGTCCGCAAGGAACTTCACGGCGGCGGAGGTCGGCAGCTTGCGGCGGAACGCCTGCCCGTCGACGCGGACGGTCTCGTACTCGCCGTCAGGGTCCTTCTCGGCCTTCGGGGTCAGCTCGGCGAGCCGCCTGGGCAGCCGTGATTCCCACAGGTCCGGCGGCTCGAGGAAGTGCGAGTCGCCGGAGTTGGTCCAGATCTTCGGCATAATCCGAGCATTTCACTTACTGATTCAACTGTCTAGAGTTTTTAAGAGCCGCACATTATCTTTTTTTTGGCTACCGAACGGGCCGCTGCTACGATGAACCATGACTGCGCACGCGGAAACCGGGCGGGCCCGGCGCCACCACTCCGCCGGCGAGGCGACCCGTGAGCTGCTGATGGTGACCGCGGAACGCCTGTTCGCGATGAACGGGGTCGAGGGCGTGACGCTGCGCGAGATCCAGGCGGCGGCCGGGCAGTCGAACTCCTCCGTGATCACCTACCACTTCGGGTCGCAGGCCGGCCTGGTGCGCGCGCTGCTCGAGTTCCGCTACCGGAAGGTCAACGCCCGCCGGGCCGAGTTGCTGCGCGAGGCACGGGAACGCGGGGCGGTGGACGCGCGCGCGGCGGTGTGGATCATCGTGCGCCCGCTGATCGAGAGCATCGACGCGGGCGAGATGTTCGTGCCGTTCCTGGCCCGGGTCAGCGCCAACACCCGCACGTTCGCGGACTACCTCTCGCCGCAGACGCTCGACAGCACGGTCCACGTGCTGCGGGACGCCGCGCCCGGCCTGCTGGCGGGCCTGCCCGAGCGGGCGCGGCTGGGCCGGGAGGTGCAGCTTCACAACAGCGTGCTCAACCTGCTGGCCGAGCTCGCGCGCGGCCACCAGCGGATCAGCGACGCCCAGCTCAGCAACTACGTCGACGGCTGGGTGGGGATGCTCGCGGCGCCGATGTCGCCCGCCACCGCCGAGCTGATGGCCAGGGCCAGCGTGCCGGGCTAGTGCTCGCCCGCGGGCCGCTACCGGAACCGGGCCGGCCGGAAAACCGATCCGGTAACCCCGATGAGTACGGCGGCATCACTTCGTTACCCAGCCCGCCGCGTGCGGTTTCGCGGCCGTTGCCCGGTCGCCGCACCCTGGTCCGGTAGGCGCTCTGCCACATTGCTTAAGCGCGGACGCCGCAAAAGCCGCGAACCGGACGTGATCATGGGCCGCTCGCGCGCAAAGAGAAATGATCATGGGCCGCGAGTGTGCAAAGACCCACGGGCAGGTCCGTCGACGGCGCTGACCGGCACGAAGTGCGGCTGCAGTGTTAGGCGTCCGGCCCGCGCCGCTACCGGGCCGGGATCCCGCTCCCCGGTGCTATGCGAGGCCCGGCCCGTCGGCCTGCCGACGGGCCGGGCCTGCGGCCTGCGCGAACGTCAGCTCGCCGCCTGGGCCGGCTTCCGGTCGACCGCCAGCTTCTTGCTGGCGTCGAAGCCGGCCACCTTGGCCAGGGTGCCGCCGAGGATCGCGGCCCGGTCCTCGGCCGAGACTCCCGCGTCGAAGTGCTCGGCGATGACCTGCTCGGTGCCGTTGAACGTGCCCTCGGCGTGCGGGTAGTCATTGCCCCAGACCACCGTGGACACCCCGGTGATGTGCCGGGCCTGGACCGCGACCGGGTCGTCGGCGAACTGGATGTGGAACTGCCGGCGCACGTAGTCGGTCGGCTTGAGCGGGTACGGCCACTTCTCGTTGATGTTGAACAGGCGGCCCATGGCCGGCTGCTCGTAGGGCGACTTGCCCGCGTCCCAGAAACCGAGCCACCACTTCGGGTCCTGGCCGGTGCCGCGGCGCCACGACTTGTCCATGAACGCCATGTAGGAGACCAGCCAGCTGGCGCCGAACTCGACCAGGGTGAACTGCAGGCCCGGGTGGCGCTCGGGGACTCCCCCGCCGATCAGGTCGGCCATGATCTTCGACGGGCTGGCGGCCGCGGTGTTCCCGCCGCCCATGGTGCGCCCGGCCACCATGTCGTCGGTCAGCTGCCCCTTGCCCATGTTCATCGCGGTCATCATGCCCTTGACCGTGCTGCCGGTCCTGGACGCGTCTTCCTTCACCATCACCCCGCCGGTGGCGACGTGGATGAAGATCGGCAGGCCGAGCGACTCGGCGCAGGCCCACACCGGCTCGTAGTCCCTTGACCAGTACGGGACTGGCGGGATCTCCGGCAGCATCAGCGCACGCAGGCCGAGCTTGTGCACCCGCTCGATCTCGGCTACCGCGTCCGGGATGTTCGTTAGCGGGATGGCCGCGACCGGGCGCATCCGGTCGGAGTAGGCGAGGTAGGTCTCGGCGACCCAGTCGTTCCACGCCCGCGCGTGGGCGATGGAGAGCTCGTGGTCGTCGGTGAACAGCACGAACAGCGCCAGGTTGGGGAAGTAAACGGCGGCGTCAACGCCCTCCATGTCCATGTCGGCGATGATGTCATCGGGAATCCAGCCTGGCGTGGTGCCGTCGTGGCCCTCGAACTGGCGGTACTTCGACACCGTCCAGCCGTCGAAGCCGATCGTGTGCAGCGTCCTGAACTCGGTGTGACCGCCCGGGACGATCGGCTCCTCGAGGGTGAACTCCTCTTCCCACAGCGCCCGGTCGCGCATGCCGGCCGGGAGCCTGGACTTGAACAGGTCCGGGGGCTCGATGATGTGGCAGTCACCGGAGACGAGGAACTCTTTGTACGCGGCCATCGGCGGCCCTCCCCTTGGAACGATTACTTGGACATCAGATAGTCGGATTTCCAAGTATTAACATAGACACCGAATTGGGCCCTGGTCAACGGCTGGAGCCTCCCGGTTACCAGCCAAGGCCAGCACGCCGGCCGGGTCAACGGGCCCGTCCCGGTCACCGGAACGGGAGCCGTCAGCGCGTCACCCCGGCCAGCACGGGGCCTGGTTGCCTGGCCGGGGTAAGTGTCGCCAGCCGGAATTCTTCGGCATGAGTCCGCGGCAAGGTCCCGCGGAGGTTGGCGCTGTGGCCCGCGGCGCTAGTGCGGACACGGCGCTGAGTCACACTGCGACGCTAGGTTCGGCGCGAAGTGCCACGGCGCCGGTGGCGGCTTGGCGCCGCGGGCCACAGCGCTAGGGGCCGAGGGGCCGGCGGGCCGGCACATCAACGCCCGGAACTTCCAGCGGGCGGCAGCAGCCGGGCGAGGGCGGGGACGTCGGCCAGGGCGCGCAGCATGTCGTTGAGGTGGGTGCAGCCGAGCGGGCCGCGCAGGCGGTCTAGCACGGCGGTGCGCAAGTCCCGCAGTGGCAGGCCGGTCAGGGCCGCAACGTTGCCGACGGCCAGCGGGCACTCGTCGTAGGGCAGCACCCTTGGCACCGGGAGGAGCGTGCGGATCGCGCCCGTGTGCAGGTCGGCCTCCGCTGTCAGGGTGTACTCGTGGATGGCTTGCCTGCCGCCCGCGGGGATCGTCGAGGAGTCCTGGAAGAACGCGTCTACGTGCAGCAGCGAACCCGTAGCCCAGACGTCGATCCGGCGGGCGCGCCGCATGGCGACGCCGGCGGGGTGCGGGTGCGGGTGCCACGCCAGGTCGTCAGCCACGGCGTCGATGTCGACGGCGGGCGGGCGCTCCTGCTGCCAGCGGAGGGTGCCGTCGGCGTTGAGCGCGCTTGAGCCTTGCTGGTAGCCGGTGCACACGTCGGTCATGACGCGCTGCCTGACCTCGGACTTGATCGTCAGGTAGTGGTCGAGGTCGTACCAGCGCTGCCAGGCCGCGCCGGACACCAGCGTGGCACCGGGGACGTCGTCGAGCAGTTGGTACAGCGGCGTGCCCGGGCCGGCGCGTGCGCCCGTGTCCATGACGGCGGCGGCCGTCACCTCGGCCAGCCGCCGCCGGAAGCCCGCCATGGCCGACTCGCCCGCCAGCCGGTCCAGGCCAGGCAGGCCAGGCATCGCGGTGATCTCGCTGATAACCCGGCGCGCGTCGGTCACTATCGACAGCGCCGCCTCGGCGACCGTAGTGACCGCGCCGCCGGCGCTGGTCCGCAGGTCGCGGGCGCGGGCGTCCAGCACGGCGGTACCGTTCAGGCCGTCCGGCCAGGTGAAGTCCAGCGTGGCGGTGCGCCGCACGGAGTCTGGCGGGCGCGGCGGGGCGGACAGGACCGAGCCGCGCGGCTTCAGGTCAGCGGGCACCGGGATCGCCACCGGACCTCCTTCGGCAAACGGCCGTCGCAAAATAAGACACCTTCACCGCACGATGTCCCGCTCGCGCAGGCCGGCGATCCGCGCGTCGTCGTAGCCGATCTCGCGCAGCAGCGCGTCGGTGTGCTGTCCCAGGCGGCAGCCCGACTCCGCCCTGGTCGCGGAGCGGGAAAACCGGGTGAGCGGGGCCGGGCGGCGGTGCTCGTCGAAGATCGGGCTGACCGCGTCGACGGCGTAGCCGGCCTGGTAGAACTCGTCGTCTTGCATCCGCCACTCGGCGTTCTGCTGGACGACGGCGACGCAGCCCACGTCGGCCGCGGTCAGCTCCGCCTCCCATTCGTCCTTCGGCCGGGTCGCGAAGACGGCTTCCAGCGCCGCGGCGAGGTCGCCGGCCTCGGCCGCGCGGCCGTCCGGGGTGGCGAAGCGCGGGTCGGCGACCTCGGGGTAGCCGGCCAGGGCCGCGGCGAGCGCCGGCCAGTCCCGCTCGCCCGGCGCCGCGAGGAACACCCAGCCGTCCGCCGCCCGGTACAGGCGGTACAGCGGCCCGAGCCCGCGGAACTCGGCGTCGACCCGGCTCAGCTCCCCGCGGCCCTGGTAGCTGGTGTTCCGGCTGATCAGCGCCTGCGTGGCGCTGCCCAGCATGGTGGTCACCAGATCGGTCAGCGCGATCCCGCGCCGCTTGGCGTACAGGCCGAGCAGCAGGGCGGAACCCACGCTGAGCGCGGCGATGCCGTCGGACTGCACGGCCGGCACGGTGCCCCCCGCCCAGAGGTTGCGCGCGCCGCGTCGCAGCTGCTCGGGGGTTTCCGGGCGCGATCCGCCCAGCGGGGCGTCGGTCAGCGAGACCCCGGCCGCCGCGCCGATCGACGGCGCGTACGCGGGCTTGCCGCCGTACGGGCCGTCGATGCCGTAGCCGGGAGAGCTGAGGTAGACCAGGCCGGGGTTGACCGCCTTCAGCGCGGCCTCGTCGATGCCGATCCGCGCGGCCACGCCGGCCCGGTAGCACTGCAGCACCAGGTCGCTGCGGCGGGCGAACTCGCGGACGACCGCCAGGCCCTGCGCGGTCCGGATGTCGAGCGCGATGCTCTCCTTGCCCATCAGCACCTTGCCACCGCCCGCCTCGGGAAAGGCCATGACACCGCGGATCGCGTCGCCGTCGAGCGGCTCGACCTTGATGACGCGGGCGCCGAGGTCGGTGAGGATCGTCGCGCCGAACGGCCCGGCGAACATGCCGCCGAGCTCGAGCACGGTCACGCCGTCCAGCGGCAAGGCGACGGCGGCGGACCCGGCGAAGGCACGGCCCGTTCCTCTTGCTGTTATCTCTCCAACAGCCGGACGGTCGACCGCGGCCAGCGCGCG
>DAHWEX010000012.1 GCA_027326205.1 Actinomycetota bacterium | reverse complement strand
GCCAAGCTGCTCCTGTCCGAGCGCACCTACGCGTGCACTTCGTGCGGCATGGTCGCAGACCGCGACCTCAACGCCGCGCTCAACCTCGCCGCCCTGGGGCGGCGTGAACTGGCCGGGAGTGGCCCGGACAGCAACGGACGCGGAGCCGGCCGTAAGACCGGGCCTGCCCGGCGGGTGGCCGTGAAGCGTCAACCCGGCACCGCGGACGCGGGTCAGGCCGGGACCGCCGCCCCGCAAGGGACGGCTGCGGCATGAGCACTACCAAGCGCTCAGCCGCAACGGCAAAGGAGTACTCACCTGTCGGCTGCTACCGGTAGCAAGTCTCCCGCACCAGGAATCTCACCTGTCACGGGCCGACCTGCTACTTCCCATTAGGGGGGCGCGGTGAGCTGGTAGCGGGTGCCGCTGCTGCCCTGGACCCAGCTGCCGGGCAGCGCGGCGGCAAGGGCGTGCTGCGCTCGCCAGCCGGTGCAGTGCCCGGGTGCCAGCAGGTCGGGTGCCAGTTCGGTGAGCGCGCGGACCGTGGGGCCGATGCCCGGGGTGAAGAAGGCTCCGCCCAGGTGCAGGCCGCCGAGCAGGGCATGGAGCCGGGGGACGCCGGTCAGCCGCTGTGCGTGGCGGACGATGTTGACGGCGCCGGCGTGCCCGCAGCCGGTCACCATGACCAGGCCCTTGCCGCGCACGTTCACGACGAGGGCCTGGTCGTCGAGGATCAGCGGGTCGGGCTCCCATGCTGTGCCGGTCCAGCGCTGGTGCGCCGGGGGCATGCCGTGCTCGAAGTCGGTGGTGCGGTCGACCTCACCGGTGATCAGGATGGAGCCGTCGGCGACCAGGGACGGCTGGCGGCGCTCGATCACGTCGAAGCCCTCGCCCGCCAGCGCGCGTTTGCTGAGCGTCGGCAGGTCGTCGGCGCCGCCGGGCAGGGCGAGGCGGCGGCGGGTCCACACCAGCGGGTGGACAACCGCCGGCAAAGACCGGGTCCCGCGCCGCCCGGCGAGTGCGGCCAGGCCGCCGGCGTGGTCGAAGTGGCCGTGGCTGAGCACTACCGCGTGCACGCCGGACAGGTCGAGGCCGAGCCGGCCGGCGTTGGTGACCATCGCATCCGGGGACAGGCCGGTGTCGAACAGCACGGACGTCGTGGTACCGCCACGGCGGACGGTGACGAGCGCGGAGAAGCCGTGCTCGGCCATCAGCCCGACGTTGGTACGTCCAGGCTCGAACTGGGGCGCCTGGGCGGTCCCCGCCGCGAACGGCGCCCGGGTGATGGTGTCGTCGCCGGCGAGCAGTGCGTCGTAGACGTTGTCCACCAGCGTGGTGACGACGACCTCGTCCACTGGTTCCAGCGCGATCGGGTCGGCGGCCGCGCCCGCTACCGGGTGCGGCATGGCCGCGCGGACGACATCGGCGCTGGCCTGGTCGTTGCACATGGCCGCTACTCCTGGGTGGCCGGGTCGGTGACCTCGATGAGGCCGGTGTCCACGTCGTAGACCACGCCGGAGACTAGCAGGCCCGGTGGCAGGGCATGCCGGGCGATGGTGACGTCGACCCGCACCGACGCGTACGGGTCCTCGACCGCCTTGCTCGCCAGCTTGTCTTCCGGGATCTCGAAGAAGGCGGCGAGCTGGCCGGGGAAGCCCGTCAGGCGCCGGGTGCCGCAGTCGGTTTGGTGCAGGATCACCAGGTGCCCGCTCGGCGGCTGGCCCTGGCCGAGCCGGCCAAGCAGCGCCCATGAGCGCAGCGTCTCCGGGGTGACCCGGCCGCCGATGTTGCGCATCACGACGCCTTCGCCGAGCTTGAGGCCGAGCACGTCGCCCGGGTCGACCCGGGAATCGACGCAGCCAAGCACCCGCAGGGTGTCGCTGGCCGGGAAGGGCAGGCCGGCGAACGCGCCCGTCGTGGCGAACGCCGCGTTGCGCCGGACCAGGTCAGCAGAGGAGACGGTCATGTCTACGGAGCGTACCCGCCGCCGACGCGCTCGGGCTTTCACCGGCCGTGCAGGTACACCGCCACCGGACTGGAGGAACACGTCTTCGTACGGCTGCCCGACGTGAGCTGGTTCTGCCCCGGGCACGGCGGAATGGCGCGCCCGCGGCTGGTGAGCAGGACCGGAACCTAGGTGGCCAGCGCGGGCTCGGCTGGCGTCACCTGGTCCGCTGCCGCGGCGGCGGAGTAAGGTAACCGGCGGCCCGGGTACCGCCGCGTGGCCAGGCGGCTTGCCGGGCACCGGGCGAACTCAGCGAAGGAGCCGAATGATTACGAGCCGGGAGCAGGACGCCCCGCGTATCGGGGTGCTGTGGCGGGAGGACCGGCGGGCGGGCTCCGCGCTGCCGCGCGCCGACCGGGGCCTGCGCCCGCTGTACGACGGGCTCGCCGCCCTCGGGGCCGTCCTGGTGCCGGTCCCCTACAGCGACGACGCGGTGGATGAGGTCCGCGAGGAGCTGCTGGCGGTTGACGGCGCGCTGGTCTGGGTGAACCCCATCCAGGACGGGGCCACCCGCGCGCTGCTCGACCCGCTGCTGCGCGAGGTCGCGGCGCAGGGCATCTGGGTGTCCGCTCATCCCGACGTGATCCTGAAGCTGGGCACCAAGGAAGTCCTCTACCGCACCCGCCATCTGGGCTGGGGCAGCGACACCGGCCTGTACCAGTCGGCGGCCGAGTTCGCGGCCGCGTTCCCTGAGCGCCTCGCCCGGCTGGGCCGCCTCGTGGTCAAGCAGGCACGCGGCAACGGCGGCAACGGAGTCTGGAAGGTCGAGCTCCCCGGCGGGAAGCCCGGTCCGGCCGGACCGGACGCCGTCGTCCGGGTGCAGGACGCGCGGGCGAGGGACGGCTCGTCGGAACTGGTCGCGCTCGGGGAGTTCATCCGCCGCTGCGAGGACTGCCTCGCCTGGTCCGGTTCCCTGGTCGACCAGGTCTACCAGGACCGCCTCGCCGACGGCATGATCCGCTGCTACTTCTCCGGTACCCGGGTCACCGGATTCGGCCGGCAGTGGCCCCAGGGCCTGCTCGACGGCCCGCAGGGCCCGGCCCCCGCCACCGTCATGCAAGACCCCGGCACCCCGCAATGGCAGGCCCTGCGGCAGCGGGCCGAGCAGGAGTGGGTGCCGCAACTGGCCGGCGTCCTCGGCCTGCGCGCCGAAGAGCTCCCGGCCATCTGGGACGCCGACTTCCTGTTCGGGCCGAAGACACCGGACGGCGACGACACCTACGTCCTGTGCGAGATCAACGCCAGCGCCGTGTGGCCCTTTCCCCCGGCCGCCGCCCCCGTCATCGCCGCGGCAGCCGTCGCCCGCTCCCGCGCCGCCCAAGCGATGCGGCCCCCGGTCCCCGCCGGTTCCGGCGGTTCCGGCGGGCAGGACCCGCAGCCTGGCCACGGCCAGCGGTGACGGCCAGCGGTGACGCGAACCCGGACAAGGACGGGACAGACATGATGCGGCCGCTTGCCCGCGTGCGCGCCCTGGCCGCCCTGGCCGCCGTCCTGGCCGTCCTGGCCGCGGGATGCGGCCGCCCCGGTCCCGCGCCCGCCGCGGCGCCGCCCGACCCGCACACCGCGGCGGCGCTGCTCAAGATCGCCGCCGAGTTCAACGACAACTACGACAACGGCCGCTACGGGCCCGTCTACGACCGGTGGGACGCCCGCAGCCAGGCGGTCATCACCCGCTCCGACTACATTCAGCGGCACACCGACTGCCCGTCCTCGCCCCAGACGGCCGTCACGCAGGACGCGACCCCGGGACCCGGCGGCGCCTGGCTGGTGGACTACCAGATCGACGGCATCCAGCTGCGCGACTACTGGTTCTACCAGCACGGCCGCTGGGTATTCGACCTGATCCTCAGCAACCCCGCCTCGGTACGGCTCTACCGGATGACACCGCAGCAGTACGCCGCCGCCCAAGACTGCGCGCGCTAACCCCCTGCGGCGCGGGACCGGCCCGTCCGCGGACCCCTCACCCAGCCGCGCCGGGAGATGCGCAGGTCGCCTCCTCCTATGCGGGCTGACCGCTTCGCCATCGTCCGGTTCTCCCCCGTCATCCGGTAAATCCAGCCGGACCACAGCACCGCCCCGAAGCTGGACACCCGGTCAACGGCAGCAGAACCGACTCCGGGTGCCTGTCCAGGGACGCCGGAGGCCTCCAGCCGCCAGAACCGCTGGTCGGACAGGTCCTCGGCCGTAGGGAGAATCGGCAGCAACGGGCTAGCGGTGGCGGTTCGGGACGGCAGTGCGGCGGATGCGGAGCAGTTGGCTGACGACGTAGACGGTGATCGGGCCGAAGAACAGCACGCCGATGATGCCGACGGCGAGGACCACCACTCCCCTGGCCCCGGAGCCACTCGCGCCGGCCCAGGCGACGACGGCAGACAGCGTGGTCATGACCAGGCCAGCCAGCAGGAGATTCCTCCGCTCCCTGGGCGCGTAGCTCTCCAGTCTCTGAGGATGGAACACCTTGCTCATGTTATTCGTGACTTCCTTCTGCCCTGGGATGCCGGCCGGATCGTACCGTAACCGCCTGGAGCGGCCCAGCCGGGAGAGGACCGCGAACGCCCCGCCCGCTAGCAGCGATGAGGTATCCACGTATCCCTCCTAGAGGCCGGGCCACGAGATTGCCTCGCCGGCCGCGTTGCTGAGCTCGCTGCCAGCCCCTGAGCCGACAATAGCGCCCACGACGCCGCCGACGGCCGCGCCAATCACAGTTCCCGATCCCGGGTTGATGAACGACCCCAGCCCCGCTCCCGCTACAGCACCGGCTTCGGCGGCGGCCCAGCCGTGTCCGTGCGCCTCCTCGGTGTCAGCTGGTCCTGGCCTACGCGCGGCCGTCGGGTTCCGCCCTCAGGTCCGGCTCCGGGACCTGGGGTATGGTCGCCCCGGAGGAAAGGGAGGAAACGGCGGTTGCTGACTGGTCAGACCATCGCCTACGCCAGCCTCATCGGAGCTCAGCGGGAGTACGGCGGCGTGCGGCTGGACGGGTGCACCCTGCAGGGGTGCAGGCTCGTCCAGGCCGACGATCCCGGGTTCAGCCTGGTTGTCCGGAACGTGATCCTGGACCGCTGCCGGATGGAGGGACGCGCGGCGCAGGACGTCTACTTCGAGGACATCACGGTTGACACGCTCCACCTGGCGCGCCCGCACCTGCTGAGCGGGTGCGTGTTCAGGCACGCCACGCTGCGGGGCAGGATCGGCCCGGTGATGGCGATCGCGCCGAATCCGACGTCGCCGCTCAGGCCGGAGTTGACCGCGGGCATCGTGGAGAAGTACAAGGAGGTCGACTGGGCGCTTGACATCAGCGAGGCCGTCTTCTCTGATGCCGATTTCTGCTCCGTGCCGGGCGAACTGGTCCGCCGTGACGAGAACACCCAGGTGCTGCTGCGGCGCGAGGCCTTCGGTGACCTTGACCGGCGGGAGCTGCCCGGACGTGCCGGCATCTGGGCCAGCAGGTTCGAGTCGACGCCTTTCGACTCGATCGTGGGGATCGCCCCTAAGGGCTCCAGGAACTTCGGGAAGGTCATGGCGGATATCGAGTGGCTCCACCGCCAGGGCGTTGCCGGGTAGCGCCACGCGGGGGCCGTGATGAGCACGGGGGCGCAACTGGTCCCGCGGCCCAAGCGGTCCGTGGTATCCCGGTAGAGCGGTCCCCGGCAGCGGCAGCTCCTCGGGTCAGGTGGCAGCTACCGTGCCGGCAGACTGTCACCCGGGTTACCCGGTAACACTGGTTACTGTCAGAGCCCCGGGCCAACCACCCTCGAGCTGACCAGGAGCTGTCATGCTGAAGCTGCTCGCCTTCGTGTTGCCCCTGGGCATCGACTCCTTCGCCGTGGCCGCCGCCATCGGCGCCACCCAGGTCACCGCCGTTTGGCAGCGGCTGCGGATCTCGGCGCTCTTCGTGCTCTTCGAAGGCGGGATGCCGCTGATCGGCCTGGGTCTCGGTGCCGCGCTCGCCCGCGGCACCGGCCAGGTCGCCGGCTATGTCGCCGCCGCTGCCGTCATAGGCATCGGGAGCTGGATGCTGTTCGGCGGCGAACAAGACGAAGAAGAGAAAGCGGCCCGCATCACCACCAGCCGCGGCCTGGCGCTTGTCGGTCTTGGGATCAGCATCAGCCTCGACGAGCTGGCCGTCGGGTTCAGCATCGGCATGTCCAGGTTGCCGGTGATCGCGGTGATCGTCGCTATCGCCCTGCAGGCGTTCATCGCCGCGCAGCTGGGCCTGGCACTCGGAGCCCAGGTAGCCGAACGCTGGCGTGAGCGCGCCGAACGACTCGCGGGCTTCGCCCTGGTTTCGCTCGGTATCTACCTGATCGTCGAGCAGGTCACCCGGTGAAGAAGCCCGCCCGTCGCTATGACCGTTTGACGCCAAGGTATTTCTCTGCAAGCCCTAAGTGACATTGACCCTAGAGCTGGTCGCGAGTGCAGTCCCGGTGAACGCCATCATCGCTGACCGCTTCTGAGACAATACAATCATCCGCTTAATCCTCTCAGCTCGATGAGAAATTGATCGAGAAGTGCCTCTACCTCGTTTGCTGATCCAACGTGATGAACGCGCACTTTTGGCTCTTCTCGATCGAAGTAACTTGCTGTGCTTATTTCAGACTCTCCGGAATCCCAGAAGACAGCAGACGCCAATTGGCTTGGCGTGTTGAAATCAATGCTCGCACTGTTTTTGCTGCGGTTCGCGGAACGCGGACTTAGATCCATAAAGATGCCCTCAGCAGCAAGTTCTGCCCAGTGTTGCCCATGCCAGATCTCCACCGTGATAAGGAGACCTTCGTCTTGGGTCATTTCGGTGAGCCCGGAAGCGTGATGTTCCGTACTGGCACGTCACCCGACTGTGCTTTACCCGGCAACTTGGCATACAACAAGTTTGGACCGTAGATAACTGAAGTGCCATTGCTGTGCCCGTTAAGCGTGCTAGTCGGAACTTCGTATTCTACGTGGATGTCACCCTTAGGGGCAACGCGATACAGTGCTGGATTAGCCGGATTACTCATGCGAGACACTCCTTGGTTATTCCACTGGACGACACCACTGT
>DAHWEX010000830.1 GCA_027326205.1 Actinomycetota bacterium | reverse complement strand
CGAAGGCGTCCAGCTTCTCGGCGAGTGCCCGCAGCCGGTCACGTAGCTCGGCGGCTTCCTCGCCCGGTGCGCGGCCGGCCGCGGCGGCCGCGTGCACCAGCAGCGGCCACGCGTAACGGGGGCTGCCATTGGAGACGTCGTACCGCCTGCACGCCTCGGCGGCCACCTCGACGGCGGCGGCCGGCCCCTCGGTGGCCAAGGCCACCTGGATGTCGAGCACGGCAAGCGGCAGGTGATGCTGCTGGTCGTACCCGCCGAGCGCGAGCACCGTGCGGCTCGCCGCCGCCCGCCTCGCCGCCCGCGCGAAGTCGCCCCGGGCGGCCGCGACCGAACCGTCCACCAGCCACAGCCCGACCCGGGTGCGGGGCTGCGGCGCGAGGTCCAGTGCGCGCACGGCCACCGCCACGGCCTCGTCCCAGCGCCCGAGGCACCACAGCGGCTCCGCCAGGTTGATCGCCAGGAACGCGCCGCCGGTCCTGGCGAGCCCGTGGCGTTCCGCGTCGGCGATGCCCTGCCGCGCGACTTCCACGGCCCGGGCGAATTCACCCGCCCCGCAGAGCAGGTGAGTCTCGCTGATCATCAGCTTGACGGCCGGGTGATAGGCCGTGCCCTGCCGCGCGAGCTGGCTTGCCTGCCGCAGTAGCCGGAAGGACTCGCTGTCGCTGGCCGCGGCCTGGCTCCGCCCGGCTTCGACCATCGCCATGTTGGCCAGCGCGTGCGCCTGCGCGTCCCGGTCGCCCAACTGGCGCGCGATCCGGAGTGCGTCGTTCCCCCGGTCGAGGAACTCCGGTCCCTCGGTGTCGACCCCGCAGTGCGAGAAGGCCAGCAGGAGCTGGGCCCGGGCCGACGGCGAGTCTTCCTCGGACACCAGGGCGAGCGCCCGCTGCAGGTCGGCCTGCGACGAGGCGAGCCCGAGGTCCTTGCGGAACGCGAACCGCTGCCGCAGCAGCAGGGCGACCTGGACCGGCGCGGTGGCCTCGTCAAGCTCCGCGAGCGCCGTTTCCACGAAGGCGAGGCCGCGCTGCGCCTCCCCGGCGTCGCTGGCGGCGAGCGCCGCCTCTTCGAGCACCCGCGTCCGGTCGGCCCCGATCTGCGCCGCGGCGTCCGGGACCTGCTCCCACAGTTCGAGGACGCGGTCGAGGAGCAGCAGCCGCTCCGCGTGCGCCACCGCGTTCGACGCCTGGATGGAGGCCTGCCACGACCCGGCGAGCGCCCCCGTCGTGTTGTGCGCGGAGTACCAGTGATGCGCCTTCTCGATGTCCGCCCGGCCGGGCGGGACGAGCGCGGGGTCGGCCTCGATCGCGCGCGCGAACCGGGTGTGCACGGCGGCGTGCTCGCCCGGCAGCAGGTCCGCGTGCACGGCCTCGTGGATGAGCGCGTGCCTGAATGAGTACCCGTCTCCGTTCGTCACCAGGACGTTCGTCGCCACGGCCGGCCGGATGGCGGCGGCGAGCATGCCTCCGTCAAGCCCGGTGACCCGGGTGAGCAGCGCGTCGCTCGTCACGCCGCTGCCGGCGCTGGCGACGCGCAGCAGTTCCTGGGTGTCTTCCGGCAGCCGCCGCACGGTCTGCAGCAGCAGGTCCGCGAGCGTGTCGGGCACGGTGTCGCACTCGCCGCCGGACGCGAGGAGCTCCTCGGTGAACAAGGGATTGCCCTGGGCGCGCTCGTAGACGGCGTCGGCGAAGGACCGCTCGGGGGCGCGGCCGAGCACCGCGGCGGCGAGCTCCTCCGCCTGCCCGCGGGTGAGCGGGGGCAGCTCGGTCTTGTCCACCCAGTCGATCCGCGTCAGTTCGGCGAGCAGCGGCCGCAGCGGGTGGGTGCGGTGCAGCTCGTCGGAGCGGTACGTCACGATGACGAGGAGGTTTCCCACCGCCCGCTGGTAGCCGATGAGGAAGGCGAGCAGGTCCCGGCTGGAACGGTCCGCCCAGTGCGCGTCCTCGAAGACCAGGGCCACGGGCCCCTGCCCGGCGAGCCGCTCGAGCAGGGTCAGGAAGCCCTCGAAGAGGTGCGCCCGCGCCTCCCCGGCGGTCATCACGCCCGCGTAGCCCGCGTCGTCGGCCGCCGGCGGCCGGCCGTACTCGTTCGCGCGCCCGGGCGCGGCCGGCACGGGGCTGGTCGGCACGGGGCTGGCCAGCACAGGGCCGGCCTCCGGCGCGGCTGGCGCCCAGCTCGCGGCCAGCTCCGGCAGCAGCCGGGCCAGTTCCCTGGCGGCCCGCCCGCCCCCCGGGAGCAGCCTCGCGATCTCGCCCGGGCCGGCCTCCCGCACCAGGTTCCGCAGCATCGCGGTGAACGGGCCGTACGGCAGCCCGTCGGCGCCAAGCTCCAGGCATGCCCCGGTCAGCACCTGGACCCCGGTGCCGCGCGCGGCCGCCGTGAACTCTCCGATCAGCCGGGTCTTGCCCATCCCGGCCTCGCCGCCGATGAGCACGGCGGCAGGCTCACCCCGGCGGACCGTCTCAAGCGCGGCCTCCAGGGCGGCCATCTCGGCTGCCCGCCCGACCAGGACGGGACTCGCCCCGCGTCTGCTCATCACGATGTCCAGCATCGCATGCGCGTCCGACATTCCGGCCCGCCCCGAAGGGGCGGGGCCGGAACCGGATCCCTGCTCCCGGCTGCTTGACATCGCGCCCGCCGCCTGGCTTTCCACGGGAGTGTCAGCGGCCAGATCGCGCGGGGCGCCCGGGCGCGTCGTCCGCGCCCCGCGCCGGCCCGAACATCTGGTGAGCGAAGTCGGGGATCGCCGGCGCGGCGACCGCGTCGGCCTGCTCCTCCTTGCCGTGCCGTCCGCGGGCGGCCGCCCGCCGCGCGCGGGCCTCTCCGGCCTCGCGCGCGGCCCGCTGCTGCTCGGCGGCCCGCTGCCTGGCGATTTCGTACCTCAGGTTCCCGTTCATGGGGTCCTCCCGGTCTCGTCCGACGGAACCGCCGTGGTTTCCGCCGTACCTACAGCTTCGTGCTAAGGCACCCCCGTCCCGCTATTGGTCGTTCGCCGTATCTAAGGCCCCCGCTGCCGCTTAGGCCCGGATAAGCCGGCTTA
>DAHWEX010000828.1 GCA_027326205.1 Actinomycetota bacterium | reverse complement strand
TGGCGGCTGACGGTCTTCCGGCTCTCTCCCATCACGCTGTCGGACATCCTCCCGCAGTTGCAGCACATGGGGCTCGAGGTGCTCGACGAGCACCCGTACGAATTCGATCATGCCGAGCGCCCGTTCTGGATCTACGACTTCGGCCTGCGCGGGCCGCAGCGCACGCTGACCGGAGCCGAAGCCGAGACCGTGCGAGCCGCCTTCGAGGCCGCGCTGACCGCGCTGTGGGAGGGACAGACCGAGGACGACGAGTTCAACGGCCTGGTCCTCGACGCCGAACTCACCTGGGGGCAGGTCGCGGTGCTCCGTGCCTACGCGCGTTACCTGCGGCAGGCCGGCATCCAGTTCAGCCAGAACTACCTGCAGCGGGTGCTGCGGGCCAACCCGCACATCACCCGGCTCCTCATCATGCTGTTCGAGTCGCGGTTCGAGCCGGCCCTCAGCGACGGCGCGGAGGAGCGCTGGGCGGCGATCACCGAGGAGCTGAAGGGCGCGCTCGACGAGGTGGTCAGCCTCGACCACGACCGCATCCTGCGTGCCTACCTGTCGCTGATCGAGGCCACGCTGCGGACCAACTACTACTCCCGCGGCAACGACGGGCACCAGGCGCCCTACCTGGTGTTCAAGCTCGCCTCCGGGCATATCCCGGTGCTGCCGAACCCCCGGCCGAAGTTCGAGATCTGGGTTTACTCGCCCCGGCTCGAGGCGGTGCACCTGCGCTTCGGCGCGGTCGCGCGCGGCGGCCTGCGCTGGTCGGAGCGCCCCGAGGACTTCCGCACCGAGGTGCTCGGCCTGGTCAAGGCGCAGGAGGTGAAGAACTCGGTCATCGTGCCATCCGGCGCGAAGGGCGGGTTCGTCTGCAAGCGGCTGCCGGACGCGGCCGACCGGGACGCCTACCTGGCGGAGGTACTCGCCTGCTATCGGCTGTTCATCAGCGCGATGCTCGATATCACCGACAACATCGTCGGCGACGCCGTGGTGCCGCCCCCCGGCGTGGTACGGCTCGACGGAGACGACCCCTACCTGGTGGTCGCCGCCGACAAGGGGACCGCGACGTTCTCCGACGTGGCCAACGAGATCGCGGGCCACTACGGCTACTGGCTCGGCGACGCGTTCGCCTCGGGCGGCTCCGAGGGCTACGACCACAAGAAGATGGGCATCACCGCGCGCGGTGCCTGGGAGTCGGTCCGCTGGCACTTCGCCACGCTGCGGCTGAACCCGGACACCGACGACCTCACGGCCGTCGGCATCGGGGACATGTCCGGTGACGTGTTCGGCAACGGGATGCTGCTGTCACGGCACATCAAGCTGGTCGCCGCGTTCGACCACCGGCACGTGTTCCTCGACCCGGCCCCGGACCCCGCGGCCAGCTTCGCCGAACGGCAGCGGCTGTTCGACCTGCCCCGCTCGTCCTGGGCGGACTACGACCCGGCGCTGATCTCGGCCGGCGGCGGCGTATGGCCGCGGACGGCGAAGTCGGTGCCGGTCTCCGCGCAGGCCCGGGGGGCGCTCGGCCTCGACGCGACGGTCACGGCGCTCTCGCCCGACGAGCTGATCTCGGCCATCCTGCGCGCCCCCGTCGACCTGCTGTGGAACGGCGGCATCGGCACCTACGTGAAGGCGTCGCAGGAGACGCACGCCGACGCGGGCGACCGCTCCAGCGACGCGGTCCGGGTCAACGCGACCGAACTGCGGGCGCGGGTCATCGGCGAGGGCGGCAACCTCGGCCTCACCCAGGCCGCGCGGATCGAGTACGCGCTGGCCGGAGGCCTGGTGAACACCGACTTCATCGACAACTCGGCCGGCGTGGACACCTCCGACCACGAGGTCAACATCAAGATCCTGCTGGCCGGCGCCATCGCCGCGGGAGAAGTGCGGCCGCAGGAGCGCGGCGCGCTCCTGCACGCGCTGACCGACGAGGTCGCCGCGCACGTCCTGCGGCACAACGACGGGCAGAACATGGCGCTCGCCGTGGCCCGGCACCAGGCCTCCAGGCTGCTGCACGTGCACGGCCGGTACCTGCGGCAGCTCCTGCGGGAGGGCCGGGTGTCGCTGGAGACCGACGGCCTGCCGGACGAGAAGGAGATCGCGGCGCGGCGCTCGGCGGGCACCGGGCTGACCACTCCCGAGCTCGCCGTGCTGCTGGCGCACACCAAGATCTCCGCGGGCCAGCAGGTGCTCGCCTCCGACCTGCCCGACGACCCCTCCCTGCAGTCGACCCTGGCCGGTTACTTCCCGGTGGCGCTGCGCGAGCGGTTCCGCGACCAGCTCGGCGCGCACCGGCTACGCCGGGAGATCATCACCACCTCGGTGATCAACGAGATGGTGGACACCGGCGGGGCGACGTTCCTGTTCCGGCTGGGCGAAGAGACCGGGCTGCCCGTGGTGGACATCACCAGGGCGTGGCTGGTCGCCCGGGAGGTCTTCGGCATGCGCGCCTTCTGGCAGCAGGTCGAGGCCCTGGCGGGCACCGTTGACTCCGGCGCGCGGATCGAGGTCGTCCTCGAGGCGCGCAAGCTCATGGAGCGGGCCTCGCGCTGGCTGCTCATGAACAGGCGGCCGCCGTTCGGGATCGCGGAAACGGTCAGCTTCCTGTCCACCGGGGTCGACGCGGTCCGCGCCTCCATCCCGACTCTGCTCTCCGGCCGGGATTTGACGGGCTACGAGGAGCGGCGCGCCTCCTTCACCGGCAAGGGCGTCCCGGCCGGGCTCGCGGCCGAGGTCGCGGCGATGGTGCCGTCGTACTCCGCGTTCGACATCGTGACGAGCGCGGCCGCGGCCGCGCACGGCGTCGAGGAGACCGCGGCGGTGTACTTCCAACTCGCCGAGCGGCTGCAACTCGGCCGGCTGCGCGACTTGGTCGTCCTGCTGCCGCGTGAGGATCGCTGGGCGTCGGCGTCCAGGTCGGCGCTGCGTGACGATCTGTACGCCGCGCACGCCGCACTCACCCGCGACGTCCTCACGCTTGGCGCGGGCGGCACCGGGCTGACCGGCGCGTTCGCGATCGCCGGACCGGGCGTCGGCAGCGCCGCGGACCGGGTGGCGGCGTGGGAAGCAGCCAACAAGGACCAGGTCTCCCGCGCCGCGGCCACCCTGGCCGAGATCTGGGAGAGCAACCGCTTCACGTTCACCACGCTGTCCGTGGCGGTCCGGGTCATCCGCAGCCTGGTCGCCCCCGGCTCGTAACCCGCAAGTCCAACCCAATCTCGGTCCGAACGGGTCGTTGTTCCACCTGGCAGTCATCCCTGTCACGCCTTGCCGCCATGACGACTGGCGCTGTGGCCCCCGGCGCCAGTGACCATCTGTCGCCGCGGGCCGCGGCGCTGAACCTATCGGCGCTGTGGCCCGCAGCGCCGAAGCCCGGTTAGCGCTGCGGCCCACAGCGACGCCTCTCCTGCGGAGAGGCTCGGGACCGTGCTGCCTGGTGTCCTGCGTGCCCCGCGTCTGGAGTACCGTGGCGTGAGGTCACGCGGTCGGCTAGGTCGCTCGCCGTCTGCGCCTACGCTGAAACAGGACGCGCGGCGCGCACCGCGGGCGAACGCGGGAACGCCGTTCCGAAGAACGCGGAACGCCGTTCCGAAGATCGATTGTCAGACCTAACCCGTAGGCTGGCGTGGCCCCCGGGTGGGTGGGGACTGACAAGTGAATGACCGGTCTGGGGGCTGGTCCTGGGCATTATGCAGGCCGTCGTCTTGGCGTGCGGCCTCGGTTACGACGCGGAAGCGCTCGTCAGGCCGCCGCCGATCGCGATGACCTGGACCTTGGCGGAGCCCCGGGGCGGGTCGACGGCGGCGAACGACAGGGTCTGCTGGGACTGCAGTTGCGTCCGAGGGGCGGGTTCGCCCTGGGGGAGGAGCATTTGCAGGGGCAGCGGGACCGGGATCTCGGGGCCCGGGTGGACCGGGCTGGCCTTGCTGATGACGTCCGGGACCGCGACCGTGGTGTTCAGGGTCATCGTGTAGAAGACCAGTGCGCCGCCGTCCGCCGTGCGCAGGGCGAACTCAGGGCCGGTGACGCCTTCCAGTTCCCACTGGTACACGTCGCCGCGCGGGGTGACCGTGCCGTCCGCATGGCTGGCCGCGCCCTGGTACATGCCTGTCGTCAGCGGGCCGCTGGCCGTGACTTTC
>DAHWEX010000821.1 GCA_027326205.1 Actinomycetota bacterium | reverse complement strand
GATATGGAACGTCACGAACTTACCCGGCAGATTCTTGTATGAACTCTACAGTCACAGTCCGGGGGGATGACTCCGCGTACCCATCGATGACCGCGCGTACGGGCCCGGTCGCAAAACCGTGAGCGTACCCAGGCCCGGCCGCATGGGCAAGGAACCGGGGACGGTTCCCCGCGGGCAGCTCACGAGGCCGGGTACCCGCTGTTCTCGGACCGCGCGTCCGTACGGGCATTGTCATCCCGAACGGTGCTGTGTTTCACGTCACTCGCCCTGGCATGGCACGCTGTGGAGATGCAGGCGAAACGGGGCGGCAAGAACGCCGTCGCCGCGTGGGTGCACCCGGAGACCGTGCGGCGGATCGAGCGGTCGATGGGGGCGCTCGGGACCGCGGCGATCACCGCGATGGACGAGCGGCTCCCCTGGTTCCGCAAGATGTCCGCGGAGAACCGCTCGTGGCTCGGGCTGGTCGCGCAGGCGGGCATCGCGTCGTTCGTCGACTGGATCAAGCATCCCGAACGGATCCGGCCCGGCGCCACCGAGGTTTTCGGCACCGCGCCCAGGGAGCTGGCCCGGGCCGTGCGGCTGCAGCAGGCGGTCGAGATGGTCCGGGTCATCATCGACGTCGTCGAGGGCCAGGTCGATGACCTGGCCGCGCCGGGCGGCGAGGCCGAGCTGCGCGAGGCGGTCCTGGTGTACGCGCGCGAGATCGCGTTCAGCGCCGCCCAGGTGTACGCGCGGACCGCCGAGGCGCGCGGCGCGTGGGACGCCCGGCTCGAGGCCCTGGTCGTCGACTCGCTGGTGCGCGGCGAGGGACTCCAGGCGCTGAACTCCTGGGCGTCGGCGCTGAACTGGTCATCCTCCCCCGTCTCGGTCATCGTCGGGACGGTGGAGGGGGACGACGCGGAGCCGGTCATCGACGAGCTCCGCGCCGCCGCCCGGCGGGCGCGGCTCGACCTGCTGGCCGGCGTGCAGGGCGGGCGGCTGATCGTCGTGCTCGGCGGCACCGGCGACCCGATGACCGCGGCGGAGAAGCTGGCGGGCCTGTTCGGCCCCGGCCCGCTGGTGGTCGGCCCGCCGGTGAAGGACCTGCGCGCGGCGCACCCCTCGGCCCGCGCGGCCCTGGCCGGGCTGCGGGTGGCCCCCGCGTGGCCGGACGCGCCGCGTCCGGTCAGCTCCGACGAACTGCTGCCCGAACGGGCCCTGGACGGCGACGCGGACGCGGTGCGCAGCCTCGTGACGAGCGCGTACCAGCCGCTGCTCGCCGGGGGCGCGGCGCTGCTGGACACGCTGACCGCCTACCTGGAGCAGGGGTCGTCCCTGGAGGGCACCGCCCGGATGCTGTTCGTCCACCCGAACACGGTCCGCTACCGCCTGCGCCGGGTCACCGAGCTGACCGGCTACACCCCCGCGGACGGCCGCGACGGCTTCACCCTGTGGGCCGCCATCATCCTCGGCCGCCTCGCCGCCCGCCCGGGCTAGCGCCCCCGCCCGCGCGCGACCCGTTCGCGTGCTGGGGTGGACGCGCGCATCATGATCACGCCAGGGTTACTCCGTGCCAGGTTTAGCTGGCGTTCTGACTTGCCCGGCTCGCTATCGGGGCCGCACCGCATCCTGCCGGATCCAGGCCGCCGAGCGCGGTCACCGGCTTCCTCGGTTGACCGGTCGTACCGCACGGCGAGCGCGGCGTGACCGGGGAGCCCGGCGGCAGCCGTTCCAGCTCGGCGCGCATCTCCGCCCGCCAGCGCAGTAGCGTGGAGTCGTCTAGTGTCGAGAAGTCACCGTTGTCGGTCCTAGTAATTACTGGAATTTCCCAATTTTTCGGACATCGTCTTAGCTCATGATCACGGAGACTTAATTTCTCGCGGAGACTTAATGCGCTTATTCGATGCGAATCTTCCGTTAGAAAAAAAGCCTTCGGGATCATGGAGCGTACCGATAGGCGATATATCGGATATCTCCTGAATAACCTCAGTTTAGGTGACGTGTTAACCGCCTCCCTTGGGAGACGCAGGCGGGTCAAGCCAGAAAATTTCGGGCGCGGGGCGCCGGAGGCGTTCCCGCGGGGCAGAACAGCCGCGCGTCTAGTGTCCCGGTTTCGAGATTCGGTGCCACCAATCGCATGATTGGTGGTCTGTTGACCAGGCACTTGCTGCTGGGCGCACCTCGCGTGGTGCGTCGAGAACTCAAGTCCAGCTCACTAGCCCGGCGTCGGCCCAGGCGGACCCGCGCCCGCGCTGCGCGCTCGGCCGGCGAAGCGGAGGGCGGGCGGCATTTCCCAAAATGTCGCCCGCGCCTCTCAGGGAACCGCGAAGCCCTTAGCCGAGCGAATCCTCCACCGGCAAGTCGAGCTTGTACTTCGCGATCGCCTGGAGCGGCAGCGACCGGTCCACCTCGCCCTTCTTCGCGAGCTGGGACAGCACCGCGAGGGTGACCGACTCCGCGTCCACGTTGAAGAACCGGCGGGCGGCCGGCCGGGTGTCGGAGAAACCGAAGCCGTCGGTGCCGAGCGAGGTGTACGACGGCGCGGGCACCCAGCGGGAGATCTGGTCCGGCACCGCGCGCATCCAGTCGGACACCGCGACGACCGGCCCGGGCGCGCCGGACAGCGCGGTCGTCACGTACGGCACCTGGGTCTCCTCGCCGGGGCGCAGCAGGTTGTGCGACTCGCACCGCAGCGCGTCGCGCCGCAGTTCGGTCCACGAGGTGACCGACCAGACGTCCGCGGCGACGCCCCAGTCCTCGGCGAGCAGCCGCTGCGCCTTCAGCGCCCACGGCAGGGCGACGCCGGAGGCGAGCACCTGCGCCCGCGGCGCGGCTTCCGCCGGCGGTGTGACCGGGGCGTACTGGTAGATGCCGCGCAGGATGCCCTCGTCGAGGCCGTCCACGGCGGGCGCGGGCGGCTGCGGGTACGGCTCGTTGTAGACGGTCAGGTAGTAGAAGATGTTCTCGCCGTCCGGGTGCTCCGGCGAGGCGTCGTACATGCGGCGCAGCGCGTCCCGCGTGATCACGGCGATCTCGTACGCCCACGCCGGGTCGTACGACACGCACGCCTGCGACACGGAGGCGAGCAGCTGCGAGTGCCCGTCGTTGTGCTGCAGCCCCTCGCCGGTCAGCGTGGTCCGCCCGGCGGTGGCCCCGAGCAGGAACCCGCGCCCCATCTGGTCGCCGAGCGCCCACATCTGGTCGCCGGTCCGCTGCCAGCCGAACATCGAGTAGAACACGTACACCGGGATCACGTGCGTCCCGTGCGTGGCGTGCGCGGTGCCGGCCGCGATGACCGACCCCATGGCCCCGGCCTCGGAGATGCCCTCGTGCAGCAGCTGGCCCGACTCGGACTCCTTGTACGACAGCATCAGGTTGCGGTCGACGGCCTCGTAGGTCTGGCCGTGCGGCGAGTAGATCTTCGCGGTCGGGAACAGCGAGTCCATGCCGAACGTCCGCGCCTCGTCCGGGATGATCGGGACGAACCGCTCGCCGACGACCGGGTCCTTCATGAGGTCCTTCAGGATCCGCACGAACGCCATCGTAGTCGCGACCGACTGCTTGCCCGAGCCGCGGGTGTACTGGTCGAACGCGGTGGCCGGCGGCTGCGGCAGCGGCTTGGCCCGCACCACCCGGCGCGGCAGCACCCCGCCGAGCGCCGCCCGGCGCTCCCGCATGTACTGGATCTCGTCCGACCCGGCGCCCGGGTGGTAGTACGGGGGTACGTCCCCCTCCAGGGCCGCGTCGGGGATCGGCAGGTAGAGCCGGTCGCGGAATTCCTTGAGCTCGGGCAGGGTGAGCTTCTTCATCTGGTGGGTGGCGTTGCGCGCCTCGAAGTCCTTGCCGAGCGTCCAGCCCTTGATCGTGTGGGTGAGGATCACGGTCGGCTGCCCCACGTGCTCGCGGGCCGACTTGAACGCCGCGTACACCTTCCGGTAGTCGTGCCCGCCGCGCGAGAGCGAGCGCAACTGGTCGTCCGACAGGTGCTCCACCATCTTGCGCAGCCGCGGGTCGGACCCGAAGAAGTGCTCCCGGATGTAGGCGCCGGACTCGACGCTGTAGGTCTGGAACTGCCCGTCGGGCGTGGTGTTCATCTGGTTCACGAGCACGCCGTCGGTGTCCTGGGCGAGGATCGGGTCCCAGTCACGGCCCCAGACCACCTTGATCACGTTCCAGCCCGCGCCGCGGAAGAACGACTCGAGCTCCTGGATGATCTTGCCGTTGCCACGCACCGGGCCGTCCAGGCGCTGCAGGTTGCAGTTGATGACGAACGTCAGGTTGTCGAGCTCCTCGCGCGCCGCCAGGCCGATCGCGCCGAGCGCCTCCGGCTCGTCCATCTCGCCGTCGCCGAGGAACGCCCACACGTGCGAGCGGGAGGTGTCGTGCAGCTCGCGGGCGAGCAGGTAGCGGTTGAACCGTGCCTGGTAGATCGCGTTCAGCGGCCCGAGCCCCATGGAGACCGTCGGGAACTCCCAGAAGTCCGGCATGAGCCGGGGGTGCGGGTAGGAGGGCAGCCCGCCGCCCCGGTGCGACTTCTCCTGGCGGAACCCGTCGAGCTGCGTCTCGGTCAGCCGGCCCTCGAGGAACGCGCGCGCGTAGATGCCCGGCGCGGCATGCCCCTGGAAGAAGACCTGGTCGCCGGACTCCCCGTGGTCCTTGCCGCGGAAGAAGTGATTGAACCCCACCTCGTACAGCGAGGCCGCGGAGGCGTACGTCGCGATGTGCCCGCCGACGCCGGCGCCGCCCGGACGGTTCGCCCGCGACACCATGATCGCGGCGTTCCACCGGATGTAGGCGCGGATGCGGCGCTCGACGTACTCGTCGCCTGGGAACCACGGCTCCCGCTCCGGCGGGATCGTGTTGAGGTAGTCCGTGGAGCGCAGGCCGGGGACGCCGACCTGCTGCTCGCGGGCCCGCTCGAGCAGGCGCAGCATGAGGTAGCGGGCCCGTCCGCGGCCGCGGGTGCGCGTCACGGAGTCGAACGAGTCGATCCACTCCCGCGTCTCGTCCGGGTCGATGTCCGGCAGCTGCGTGGGCAGGCCGTCGCTGATGATCGAGTAACGCTGACGTCCGGAAGTCACGCCGCTTGTCCTCGCCTTCCGCATGCGGCGGCTGTTTGCCGCCAGGTCGTACAAACTAAGCTCCGTCAGGCCAATCGTGGTACGTCTCGGCCCGATTTTCATCTCTACCAAACGGTAACCGCTCGTCTGGGTGCGGTGGGTCACCGGACCGCTGGCAGGTCGCGACTTCAGCCGTTTGCCCCGCCGCGACCCGGGCATGAGTCGCGGAACGTGCGGATACCGGTTACCGTACGTTGAACGTCTCGTTCCCGGGGGGCTGGCAGCGGGGTGAGAAGGTCAACAAAAGGGAGCGGTTTCGTGTGCAAGGCGGATTGCCACTTGCGCACGGGGCCGACCCAGTGTGAACTGTCCCAACAAGAAGTACTGACGCGGCCACTGGCGCCTACCGGCGACCGGGGGAGGCGGGGAAGGACTTGGGAGGAACGTCAGTGAGCGCGACCGCGCGCCAGGCGCAAGATGAACGCGGCCAGGCCGAGCGGCTCGGCATCAAGCCGGGCCAGGTGGTGCAGGAGATCGGCTACGACGATGATTGCGACGAGCAGCTGCGCGGCGCGATCACCCGGATAGACGGCGTGGAGCTAGTCGACGAGGACTACGACGACGTGGTCGACGTGGTCCTGCTGTGGTGGCGTGACGGGGACGGGGACCTCGTGGACGCGCTGGTCGACGCCCTCACGCCGCTGGCCGACGGGGGGTACATCTGGCTGCTTACGCCGAAGGCGGGCCGGGATGGTCATGTCGAGCCGAGCGACATCGGCGAGGCCGCGCCGACAGCCGGGCTATCCCAGACCTCCAGCGTGAGCGCGGCCCGCGACTGGTCGGGCACGCGCCTCGTCGCGCCGAAGGCGCGCCGATAAGCAGAGTGCGCCGAGTTTCGGCACCGAAGGTGCCGAAGGCGCGCCGATAAGCAGAGTGCGCCGAGTTTCGGCACCGAAGGT
>DAHWEX010000094.1 GCA_027326205.1 Actinomycetota bacterium | reverse complement strand
ACAGCCGTTGCGATCCATACCCTCGGGGAGCTTCTACACGCTGCAGCCGGCTTCGAGCTGTCCTTCAGCCTCGCACCCGAGCACGCCTCCGGGCAATACCTGGGATTGTTTGGCACGGGGATGAGTATTGCGAACTCGTTCGGGCCGACGATTCTAATAGCCGTGTGCTTGGCTCACGGAACTGTCGGATGGGTTGCGGTAGGCCTCGGGTTTGTCGTAACAGGACAGCTTGCCGTACCTGTAACGCGCTGGGCTGAACATCGGTCAGGCACAGAAACAATTGCAGCCAGTTCTAGTCGGTAAGCGCAGGGCACTGACGCGAAGGCGAGTTCGGCCTGACAGGCGCGGCGCTTTCGCGGCTCGCGAATAGCCGCCGGTACCTGCCAGCAGGCTGCCTTAACTGGCTGTCACGCCCGAAGGCCGCGGAACATGAGGTCTGTGACCCGCTGGCACCTGTTGTCAATGCCCGTGTCCGAATGAGGCGGCAGCGCTCACCAGCCTCGGCCTAGCCTGCGCGAGATGCGGTGGTTTGAGGAGGCTATCACCGCCCACCGGGATGCCTCGGCGATCTTCCGCGAGACCGGCGACCGGCACAGCGAGGGCACGGTGCTGGCATACCTTGCCAGGGCACAGGTCGCGCGGGATGCCTACAGTAAGACGGCTGTGAAGCTGACCAGGGTGCAGCTCTTTTGGAGTGAGCTGACCGGTCAGGCGCCGAGCGTGTATTGACCCTGGTCAGTGCCGGGGTAGAGCCGCTGGTGTTCACACGCGAGATGGAAGCGCCAGTACTCGGGGAAGTCACCGTTGCTGATGACCGCGCGGAGGGTGAGGACTGCCTCAGCGCCGTCCAGGCCCCACCTCGCCCCGCCCAAGTTGAGACGATCGGCGATCAGATGCCTGCACGCGCCCTCGATGATCCCGGTCGCGATCGGCCAGCCGGCGTCCAGGGCCTGGCCGTAGCGGAGGAACTCCCGCTTGTTCTCCAGGTAGCGCACGCACGCGTCGGCGCCGTTGCGCCGGCTCCCGGCCAGTCCGGCGGCATCGGCCTCGGCGGTGATGGCGGCGGCCGCCCGGTCGCTGTCCCCGGCCAGGACCGCCAGGGCCTTCACCGCGACCCAGTCCTCGGCGGCGGGATCGCCGGCCTCATGGAAGCACCAGGAAGCGCCCCATATGTACTCCAAGACGTGAATTATGTCGATAACGACGTGAATCGCGGTACCGCGGCGGGCGGCCTCGGCGCGGATCAGGTCTAGCTGGTGCTCGGCCCCGTCGACCAGGACGACCCAGGTCCGCGCGTGGAGCGGGTCGCGGGCCTCGGCCTCATCGAACGCTGCGGCGATGACCTCGCCGGGATCGCGGCGGACCGACCCGGCCAGCCACTTGCCGCGGGCCTTCGGCCCGGGCCGGGGCTCGCGGTCCCCGTGCCGGCCGCCGGGCGGGGCGATCACGTCGTGCGGGCGGCGTTCCGCGGGCAGGGCGTCGTAGACGGTGACCAGGCAGGCCATCCGCTTTCGGTTCGGCTTCTCCCCGGACGCCAGGCGGGTGCGCATCTTTCCCAGCTTCGCAGCGGCCTTCGCCGTGGCCGCGCGCAGAGCCCCCGGCCGCATGACGATGCCCTTGCAGTCGCAGGACACGAGCAGCAGCACCTCCGGCGTGCACGGCTGCGGGATCCGGGCGGCGTAGAACGCGGGGATGTCGGCGGCGGCGCCCGCGACGGACTCCTCGAGCTGCCGTTTGCCTATCACCGGGCCGCAGCGGCGGGTGACCGCCTCGTGCGCGGCGTCGAACGAGCCGCGGGCCGCCTCCAGGGCGGCGAGCATCGCCAGGGTATGGGAGTGCCGCCCGGCCGGCAGGGACAGGGCCGCGTCCGCCGGGTGCCAGTTCGGTTCCCCCGGTTTCCGCCAGGCGCACCGGGTGACCTGCACCGTGCCGAACAGCGTGGCCAGCGCCCGGCTGTGCCCGGTCTCCAGCCGGGTCCGGGCGATCCCGCCGGGGTCCGTCACCGGGGCAGGGTCCTCGCGGGCCTGCTGCTCCTCCCGCAGTTTCCGCAGGTCGTAGTGGTCCTGCAGGAGCTGCCGCAGCACCTCCTTCCCCCGCTCGTCCACGAACTGCTCCAGGTCGAAGGCGGTCATCCCGGCCGCGGCGGGCCCGGCGAGCTCGCCGGCCAGCGCGTCGAGCATGCCCTTGGAGACGGTGAACGGATCATCAGGGGGAACCGCACAGTACGCTGCCATCGAGGGTTCTTCTTCCTTGAGGTCCGGATTGGTTCGCACCTTCGAACCTAAGGAAGGAGAACCCGCTACCGCCCGGGTTTCCCCGTTTTCCCCGCGTGATCGTTCAGCGTGTACAGGCCGCCGCCGGCCGGGGCCAGCCAGCCCCGCTCGGCCAGCAGCCTCAGCTTCGACCGCAGCCCCTCCACCTTCGCCTTGGCCGTGGGCAGTCCCGCTGCCGCGGCGAACTCGCCCGCCCGCAGCGGGCGCCCGGCATCGGCCGCGATCTCCAGCAGGTCCTGGTACGCCCGCGGCAGCACCGACGCGTCCGCGCCTTCCTGCCACGGCGTGACCGTCACCGCCCCGATGGGCGAGACCGGCCCCGGTTCCCCCTCCGGCCCGGCCGGAGGCTCCGCGACGGCGGGCTCTGCCAGGACCCGGGTGACTTCCTCCCGCGCGATCACCAGCCGCGACGCCTTCTCCTCCGCCCTGGCCAGATCCTGCCGCAGCTCCTCGATCCGGTCACGCAGACGATCCGCCTCGGCCCGGGCCGCTTCCTCCTGGCGCCTGAGTTCTTCGATCAGCGAGCCCATCCGCCGCTCCCTTCCCCTGCACACGACGGTAGAAGAGCACGGCACCGATCACGAGGAAATCACGCAAAGCCGCAGGCCGGAAGTCCCTCCAGAAGAGCTACACCCGACGCCGATACCGATCCCGACGACCTGACCGCCTGGAAGGCTGCGACCAGCCGGTTCCGCCGCACCGGCCTGTGGCACGGCCGATGGCGCACCTGCCAGGCCTGCGGCCGCGTCCTGCTCCCCGACACCGCCGCCGACAACTGCCAGGAGCACCCCTAGGGCCAGCCCTCATAGCCGGGTGTTCTGCGCACCCAGATCGAAGGGCCAAACACGCCGCCGAGCAAGCGAATAATCGGCGATCTGGGCGGGTCTTGAGAGCTCAACTCCATATGGCTGTCTTCTTCGGGCGGCTAGAGTTCCAAGGCGCGCATGGAGGTTCTAGTGACCGCGTAGATGAAGGGGCCTTTCTCATCGAGCAGGGCGCTGATGCGCCGCCACTGGCACATGATGACTTCCATCTGGGCGAAGCGGTCGGTCGCGTCGTCGGCGA